>NZ_CAMFLP010000016.1:0-64402 GCF_945957625.1 uncultured Chitinibacter sp. | reverse complement strand
ACGGAAGCGTGGCTGAGTGGTTTAAGGCAGCGGTCTTGAAAACCGTCGGGGATGTGAGTCCCCCCAGAGTTCGAATCTCTGCGCTTCCGCCAAAATTCAAAGCCCTGATCCTGCGATCAGGGCTTTTTGCTTTTCTGCGCCTCAATACCCCACCCTGTATTTCGCCCAAACGCATTTAGATCAAGGCCCATCAGGCTATACCCCCATAGCATCTCCCGCGTCGCCGCACCAACCTCCGCCCTTGCGTCGAGAGCATGACAAGCCGAGAAATTTTTCACGCAGGCTCTTGAAAAACCGTCTCGGCGTCCCTACCATTTAGCACTCAAACGGGGCGAGTGCTAAGTGCTCACTCCGCTAACCAGACAACTGTAATTTGACTGTCCTACTCAGGAGTTTTAACACCATGAAAATCCGTCCATTACACGACCGTGTTGTGATCAAGCGCGTTGAAGCCGAAGAGAAAACTGCTTCTGGCATCGTTCTGCCAGGCAGCGCGACTGAAAAACCAGATATGGGTGAAGTGGTCGCAGTTGGCTCAGGCAAAGTGCTGGAAAACGGCGAAGTACGCGCCCTGACCGTCAAAGTGGGTGACAAAGTGATTCTGGGCAAATACAGCGGCCAAACCGTGAAAATCGACGGCGAAGAGCTGACCGTACTGCGCGAAGAAGACATCTTCGCCATCGTAGACTAAGCCCGACTTTAATTTTGTTAAGGGATCGGCCCATGGCCGTATCCAGTGAACTGAAGAATTTGGAGAAATAACATGGCTGCTAAAGAAGTTCTGTTTGGTGATAGCGCACGCGCAAAAATGGTTAACGGCGTTAACGTACTGGCCAATGCCGTTAAAGTAACTCTGGGCCCGAAAGGCCGTAACGTGGTACTGGAGCGCTCATTCGGCGCGCCAACCATCACTAAAGACGGTGTATCGGTTGCCAAAGAAATCGAACTGAAAGACAAGTTCGAAAACATGGGCGCGCAGATGGTGAAAGAAGTGGCGTCTAAAACTTCTGACATCGCCGGTGACGGCACCACGACCGCAACCGTATTGGCTCAAGCCATCGTGCAAGAAGGCATGAAATACGTTGCTGCCGGCATGAACCCAATGGATCTGAAACGCGGTATCGACAAAGCCGTTTCAACCCTGGTGGCTGAGCTGAAAACCATCGCTAAACCATGCACTACCAGCAAAGAAATCGCCCAAGTTGGTTCGATCTCTGCGAACTCTGACGTTGTAATCGGCGAGAAAATCGCTGCAGCAATGGACAAAGTCGGTAAAGAAGGCGTGATCACCGTTGAAGATGGCTCAGGTCTGGAAGACGAGCTGGACGTGGTTGAAGGTATGCAGTTTGACCGCGGCTACCTGTCACCATACTTCATCAACAACCCAGACAAACAAATCGCCGCACTGGATAACCCATTCGTGCTGCTGTTTGATAAGAAAATCAGCAACATCCGCGATCTGCTGCCAGTACTCGAGCAAGTAGCTAAAGCTGGCCGTCCATTGCTGATCATCGCCGAAGACGTTGATGGCGAAGCATTGGCAACATTGGTTGTGAACAACATCCGCGGCATCTTGAAAACCGTTGCCGTGAAAGCCCCAGGCTTTGGTGACCGTCGTAAAGCCATGCTGGAAGACATCGCGATTCTGACTGGCGGTACTGTGATCGCTGAAGAAGTGGGTCTGAGCCTGGAAAAAGCGGATCTGTCACTGTTGGGTCAAGCCAAACGCATCGAAGTGGCGAAAGAAAACACCACCATCATCGACGGCGCTGGCGCTGAAGACGCGATCAAAGCACGCGTAGCAACTATCCGCAAACAAGTGGAAGAATCGACCAGCGATTACGATCGTGAAAAACTGCAAGAGCGCGTAGCCAAACTGGCTGGCGGTGTAGCAGTGATCAAGGTGGGCGCAGCCACTGAAGTGGAAATGAAAGAGAAGAAAGCCCGCGTTGAGGACGCGTTGCACGCTACTCGCGCCGCAGTTGAAGAAGGTATCGTAGCCGGCGGTGGCGTTGCGCTGCTGCGTGCACGCTCTACCATCGCCGAACTGAAAGGCGCTAACGCGGATCAAGACGCTGGTATCAAGATCGTACTGCGTGCGATCGAAGCGCCACTGCGCCAGATCGTACAAAACGCCGGCGACGAGCCAAGCGTAGTCGTAGCTAAAGTACTGGAAGGCAAAGGCAACTTCGGTTACAACGCGGCTTCTGGCGAATACGGCGATATGGTGGAGATGGGTGTTCTGGATCCAGCTAAAGTTACTCGCTCAGCGCTGCAACACGCGGCTTCAGTAGCGGGTCTGCTGCTGACCACTGACTGCATGGTCGCTGAACTGCCAAAAGACGACGCACCTGCAATGCCTGACATGGGCGGCATGGGTGGCATGGGCGGCATGATGTAATCGCCTGCGCCTCGCGCGAAAACGCCACTGCCCGTGCAGTGGCGTTTTTTTATGCGCAGAATTTCACTTGAAGGAAAACCTTACAGCCGGTACAGTCATTCTTCCCAACCGCGTATGAGTATGTCATCTTGCATCCGGCGATCGTCAGCCTGCTAGGCCCCAATGCCGACTTTTATCCCCACCAGCTGGAAAACTGCTATCCGCGGATTCTGGAGCAGGTGCTGTTGTATTGGGGGAGCGAGCAGCTGGAAGCCTATATTGCCGAGCTGGCAGTGGATGAACGCGGTGACCGCCAAGGCTTCCCGCCCGAAGTCGCCTCCGAGCTGTTTGCCCTGCAACGGCTGCATCAGCAGCAATTCCCGCCCGAAGAGCCCGAGCCCGAACAAGCTTGGGATCACATCGTTGATATTGATTACGACCAAAGCAACGACGACCGCATCAGCACCCGCAAAGAGTTTTTTCATGCGGTAGAAACCGGCAATACGCTGCGCGCCTTGGTGCTGCTGAAATCGGGCGTTGAAATCGAGAGCCGTGATGAGCTTGGCAAAACTGCGCTGATCTGGGCGGCCACCCTCGATCATTTACCGCTCGTGGGTTTGCTGCTCTCGCGCAGCGCCAATACCGAAGCACAGGATGATGGTGGCTTTACCGCCCTGCACTGGGCCGCCGCCGAAGGCCATTTGCAAGCCATGAGTCTGCTACTAGAGCATGGCGCGCAACTTAATAGCCAAACCAAAAATGGCATGACCCCGCTGATGCAAGCGGCCACCCGTGGCCAGCATGCGGTGATTCGGCTGTTGCTCGAGGCGGGCGCAGATTTGCAGCTGGCCGATCTGCAAGGCCAAACTGCACTGATGCATGCCTTGCAAACCAACCATTACCGCAGCAGTGAAACCCTGCTGCTGCAGCTCACTAAGCAAAGCCAACGCGGCACCTGGGTGGCCACGGCGCTACAAATGGGCCTTACTCACAGCAACCCCGCCATCCGCCAGCTATTTACTCGCCATCGCTTCGAGCTACAAAACGGCCTGTAAATCTGCCGCGCGCTGCCGGCAGCCAACATAATCTGGCTAGCGCTGCTGCAGCCGCTGATTACGGCGGGCTTCGGCCTCCACCCAGCGGATGACTTCCTGCTCATTGCTCGCGATCAGCGGCTCGATTTCCAGCGGCGTGCCTTCTTCGCTCATCGCTACCATGGTGAAGTAGCAACTATTGGTATGGCGCTGGGTTTGCGCGCGGATGTTTTCCGCCACCACGCGAATGCCGATTTCCATTGAGGTGCGGCCGGTGTAGTTGACGCTGGCCATGAAATGCACCAATTCACCGACAAAAATCGGCTGCTTGAAGGTGACCTGATCAACCGACAAAGTGACGGCGTATGCGCCGGCGTAGCGGCTGGCGCAGGCATAGGCCACCTGATCCAGCTGCTTGAGCAAGGCGCCACCGTGCACCTTGCCGGAAAAATTGGCCATATCCGGCGTCATCAGCACCGTCATGGTCAGCTGGTGTTTGGGTAAGCTACTCATATACCTACTCCCTGTATCAACCGCAACGCTATATTATTGTTTGTTTACAGGGCAATACCAATAAAAAACGGGGCTAAGCCCCGTTTTTGCTCACATCTTGACTACGCCTGCGTTTACAAACCGGCGTTATGCGCCTGTTGATCCGCATGGTAAGAACTGCGAACCATCGCCCCTACCGCCGCATGCTTAAAGCCCAGCTCGTAAGCGCGGGTTTCAAAGGCTTTGAATTGGTCAGGGTGCACATAGCGCAGCACCGGCAAGTGGCCATTCGATGGCTGCAGATACTGGCCGATGGTGATCATGTCGATATTGTGCGCACGCATGTCTTCCATCACTTGGTAGACTTCTTCATCCGTCTCGCCCAAGCCCACCATAATGCCGGATTTGGTGTTGATGTGCGGATACAGACGCTTGAACTCTTTCAGCAAATCCAGCGAATGCTGGTAATCCGAGCCCGGGCGCGCTTGTTTATACAGGCGCGGGGCGGTTTCCAGATTGTGATTCATCACGTCGGGCAGCGCCTGCTGGAAGATATCCAGCGCGATGTCCATCCGGCCGCGGAAATCGGGTACCAGCACTTCGATTTGCGTCTCGGGGCTCAGCTCGCGGGTTTTCTGGATGCATTCCACAAAATGCGCCGCACCGCCGTCGCGCAGATCATCCCGATCCACCGAGGTAATCACCACGTATTTCAGCTTCAGGGCGGCAATGGTTTCGGCCAGATGCTGCGGCTCGTTCACATCCAGCGGATTGGGGCGACCATGGCCCACATCACAGAATGGACAACGCCGCGTACAGATGTCACCCATGATCATGAAGGTGGCAGTGCCCTTACCGAAACATTCGCCGATATTCGGGCATGAGGCTTCTTCACACACCGTGTGCAGCTTTTGGCTACGCAAAATGTCTTTAATTTCATAGAAGCGGCTATTGTGGCTGGCCGCTTGCACCCGAATCCATTCCGGCTTTTTCAGTTTGGTTTCCGGCTGGATCACCTTGATCGGAATGCGGGCCGTTTTGGCTTCGCCCTTGAGCTTGACGCCGACTTCTTTGCTCGGCGCTTTGGTGGTGTCTGTCATGGTGTTCCCGATAACCGCACAAACTGTACGGTTAAAGCATTGATTTAACTGGCAACTTTCAACTGCTGCGCGATCTGGTTCGCCATTTTAACGGCTAAAGTCGCGGGTGTCTCGTCTATCCCGTAATCGGCCATGCGCGTGACCTGCAAGCCTTGATAGCCGCAAGGGTTAATCAGGCCAAACGGCGCCAGATCCAGGCTCACATTAAGGGCCAGACCGTGATAGCACGCGCCATTGCGAATGCGTAGCCCCAGGCTCGCGATTTTAGCCTCATGCGCGGCCTGCAAGGCGCTGGCCGGGCGCTCAACATACACGCCGGGCGCATCCACTTTGCCATAAGCCTGAATGCCATATTCGGCCAATACGCCGATCACGCTGTTTTCCAGCTTGCGCACAAGCTCGCGCACCCCGAGCTTATAGCGACGCAAATCCAGCAGCAAATACGCCACCAATTGCCCCGGGCCGTGGTAGGTGACTTGCCCGCCGCGATCAATCTGCACCACCGGAATCTCGCTACTGGCAAGAATATGCTCGGCCTTACCCGCTTGGCCCTGCGTGAACACGGGTGGGTGTTCCAGTAGCCATAATTCATCCAACGTGTCGGCATTGCGCTGCGCGGTAAATTGCTGCATGGCCTGCCAGGTCGGCGCGTAATCCACCAGCCCAAGGCTCCGCACCCGCAGCACATGCGGAAATGGATCGAGAGGTATATCCACGTAGCCATCAACAATATTGGCTGGCAGCGCCATACCCTGCAGGAGTGTTTCAGCCAGCTGCATTACAAAACCCGTAATACCAGCGGGTGAGCGCGCAAGGCGCTATCCAGCGCATACACCTGCTCAACGCTGTCAAAAGTCACCATCAGCGTGGCCGAAAAATAGCTGCCGGCGCTGGAGGCACGCATACTGATGTGCTCATCCTGAAAGGCAGGTACATGGGTTTGCGTTACCAGCAAGACTGCCGCACGAAAATCGGCCTCAGCCAGGTTTTTCTGGCTGACCGCTTTCACCGGAATCAGCGCCGGAAAGGTCACCAGGTCTTCCAGCTTCTGGCTGGGAATATCGATCAATGCCATTCAATTACTCTCACACTTGCTCGCCACGGCGCATCACCGTGGCTTTATACGATTGGTAAACAGACAACATGGTCTGATAAATGGGGCCGGGTCGGCCATTTCCTACTGGCTGATCATCAATTTTGACGATCGGCAGAATCTCTTTCGATGACGAAGTCAGCCAGACCTCGTCCGCCTCGCGCAGCTCGGCTTCACTCAAGGGCCGCACCGCAAGCGGCAGGCCATACTGCTGCGCCAGCTCCAGCACCAGCTCATAGGTAATGCCGGCCAGCATCAATTCGCCGGTTGGCGGCGCCAGCAGCACCCCATCTTTCACCAGAAAAATATTGCTGGCCGCACCTTCAATCAGCCAGCCATCGCGCAGCATAATCGCCTCCGCGCAGCGGGCATCGACCGCCTGCTGCTTGGCCAAAACATTGGCCAAGAGCGACAAGGCTTTGATATCGCAGCGCAACCAGCGAATATCGCGCACCGTCAGCGCATGCACACCTTGCTGATACTGGCTAGCGGGCGGTAATTCCAGCGGATCACTAAAGGCAAACACCGTTGGCGCCACTGCGGGCTGCGGAAAAGCATGGTTGCGCGGATACGCCACGCCCCGAGTGACCTGCACATACAGGCTCTGGTCGGCAAAATCTTGCTGGGCCATCAGCTGAGTGAGTAGCTGCTGCCACTCGGCTTCGGTATGCGGGTTGCTAATCCCCACCGCAGCCAGGCTACGCCCAAGGCGCCGGATATGCTCGGCCAAGCGGAAAATGCAGCGCGAGTAGACCGGAATCATCTCGTACACGCCATCGCCAAATAAAAACCCGCGGTCCAGCACCGAAACCTGCAGCTCATTCAATGGCGCAAAGCGGCCATTCAGATACGCCAGCTGCGCTGGCAATGTCGCCACCGTCATCGCTTGCCCTCTTCTGCCCTTAGCTTGGATGGCCTTGATTTTACCGCGTTTACCTGCGGCTGTCCGGCCAAGCTTCCAGCCGGAGCGCGGCCAAGGCTTGGCAAGCGTAGGCAATCCTGCCTATACTACAAAGCAGTTTTTAAACGATCGTTTTAATACGGAGCTCAAGCATGTCCGATCTCGCCCAGCGCTTTGCCGTGGCCCAGAAAGAAGTGGTGGAACTCAACGAAGCCCCCGATGTGCAAACCAAACTCAAGCTGTACGCGCTGTACAAGCAAGCCACCGAAGGCGATGTCAGCGGTGATCGCCCGTCAGCGATCCAGTTTGTGGCCCAAGCCAAATACGATGCCTGGAGTAAACTGGCCGGCACCAGCAGCGACACCGCCATGCAAGACTATGTGGCGCTGGTCGAAGAGCTAAAAGCCAACGACGAATAAGCAAGGCAGTAAAAGCAAAGCCCCTCACTGCGGGGCTTTTTGATGGGCGCGGCGGTTGACTCAACGCTGCATGTCGATCGCCTGCAGCACCGGCAGCGGCAGTTCTTTTTGCGCCGCAATCAAATTGCGAAACTCGCCAGCCGCCAGTGGCCGGCTAAACAGATAACCCTGAATCGAATCAGTCTGCGCCCGGCGCAGGAATTCCAGCTGCGCCTCGGTTTCCACCCCTTCAGCCAGCACCGACATACCCAGCGTTTTGCCCAAGCCGATAATCGCCAGCACAATCGCCGCATCATTCGGGTCGCTCGTGATATCACGCACAAAACTCTGATCAACCTTCAGCTTATTAAAGGCAAAACGCTTGAGGTATGACAGGCTGGAATACCCCGTACCGAAATCATCCAGCGATAATTTCACGCCCAAGCGCTTAATGCCATGCAGCATGGCCATCACATGCTCGACTTCCTGCATCACCACCGACTCGGTCACTTCCAGCTCGAGGTATTTCGGGTCCAGCCCCGCCGAATCCAGCGCATCTTGAATCAGCTCAAGTAAATTAGCCTGGTGCAATTGCAGCGGCGATAGATTCACTGCCACGGTAAACGGCGGCAGCCCTTCGCGCTGCCACTGCGCCGCTAGCTCACACGAGCGGCGCAAAATCCAGTTGCCCAGCGGCACAATCATGCGCGACTCTTCGGCAATCGGGATAAATTTGGCTGGCGAAATCAGGCCCTGCGTGGGGTGATTCCAGCGAATCAGCGCCTCGGCACCAATCACCCGCCCCGAATCCAAGCCAACTTGCGGCTGGAAAAACACCTCGAACTCACCCCGGCTAAGCGCATCGCGCATACTGGTTTCGAGGCTGAGGCGCTCGGAAGCACGCGCATTCATATCCGCGGTAAAAAACTGATAATTATTGCGGCCATTGCTCTTGGCTTGATACATCGCCACGTCGGCGTTTTTAATCAGCTCATCTGCATCCTGCCCGTCATCCGGATACACACTAATCCCGATCGAGGTGGAGGTCGCAAAATTACCGGCTTCCAATACAAATGGCTCGCTAAAACAGCCCAAAATCCGCTCGGCGATATCCCCAGCCACCAAGGCATTGGGCAGATCCGCCAGCACAATGACGAATTCATCCCCGCCCAGCCGCGAAAGGATATCTTGCTTGCCTACCACGCTGCGTAGGCGCGAAGCGACCTGCGCCAGCACCATATCGCCCGCAGCATGGCCCAAGGAATCGTTAATGGTTTTAAAGCGATCCAGATCCAGAAAGAGGAGCGCCAGCTTGCGCTTATAGCGCTCGGCCGAGGCCAGCGCGAGGCGTAACTCATCGCGCAACAGATTGCGGTTAGCTAGCCCCGTCACCGTATCAAAATTAGCCAGCTCGGTAATTCGATCTTGCGCCTCTTTCCGCTCGGTAATGTCAGTCATGGTGCCGATCAGCCGGCTGGGTTTACCCCGCGAATCAAAATCCACAAAGCGCCCGCGCGTCTGATACCAGCGATAGTCGCCGGTTTTAGTGCGCCGGCGAAATTCAACCGCAAACTGCGCCGAATTGCCCACGTAGTAATCGCGATAAGCCGATACCGCTTGCTCACGATCAGTGGGGTGTAGCTGCTCTTTCCATTTCTCAAACGTCTCGATCAACTCGCCCGGCTGATAGCCAAGCAGGCGATCGTATTCTGGGCTAGTGACCGCGGTGCGGCGGCCATCCAGCGGCATATCAAATAGGCCCGTACTGGAGGCTTCCAGGGCCAGGCGCAGTTGCTGCTCGGATTTACCAATCGCCTCTTCGGCCATCCGGCGCTCGGAAATATCCCGCACTACCGCGCAGTTGTATTCCTGCCCCTGAAACAGGATGTAGTTCGAGTGCATTTCACTCGGAAACTCTTCACCCGTGCGGGTGCGCAGCGTGATTTCATCAAACAAATGCCGGTGATGGCGCAGCTTTTGCCAGAATTTTGGCCACGTATCGGCTTTAAAATCCGGGTGCAGATCGCGAAAGCGCATCGACATCAGGTCGGCTTCGCTATAACCCAGCCGCTTGCAACTGGTGGCATTCACATAACGCACATGGCCTTGCGGATCGAGCCAGATGGCCATATCTGCGCCATTCTCTACTGCTACTTTGGTTAGAAACAGCGTATCTTCGGTGCGCTCCAGCCGGCGTAATTGCTGCAATACATACAAGAGCAAACCGCCCCCGGAGAGCAGCAAAAGCAAGGCAATCGCTACATTCACCAGCGTTTCCTGCCGCCACTGCGCCAGCACCAGCTCACGATCAATCCCGACCGACACCCCAAGTGGCCAGCCCTGTACGCGCCGCCAGCCATAAACACGGGTCAGGTTGTCGCTTTTGCTGGTTTCCTGAAATACCCCGCTGGGTGCTTCTCGAAATACTTTGTCAAAAAAGCCAAACTGCGAGATATCGCGCCCGACTTCCTGCACCGCCTGTGGAAAGCGCAGCAAAGAAATCCCGTCTTCGCGGAATACCCGAATCACCAACTCGCGATTCAGATTGATGCTGTCGTAAAACTGCTGGTAGTAATCGGGGTTCAAACCGGCGATCAGCAATGCCATGGTGGGCATGTCTTTATTCTGCACCGGCGTGACAAAGGGCAAAGTTTCCTGCTTGCCGGTGGGGTCTAATTGCTGCTCGCCAATAAAATACGGCAGTTGCGGCCGGCTGCGCAGTACCCGCACATAACTCACGGTCGAGAGATTACGCGGGCTTAGCGGATATTGCAGATTGCTGGCAGCCAAATCACCATTCGGATACGCCACGGCAATGGTATTGAGCTGTGGGTAGCGTTCAACGGTGCGCTGCATATAGGCGTGCAAGCAGGCATCATCATGTGCACTCAGGCAGCTGCGAAACACATCGTCGTGCCCGATGGCATTTAACGCAAACAAGGTGCCTTCCATCGTGCGGCCCACATGCTCTTCCAGTGCCCGCGCCAGCAGCAACATTTCCTGCTCGGCTTTAGCCAGCGTTTCCTGCCGGCTGCGCCAGATCGAATGGCTAAGAATCGCCAAGGCGATCAGACAGACGCAGAGCGAGAGCACCACCAGCACTTTGCGGATACGGGCAAAAGAGGAGCCGGAATCTTCGGCTTGCTGATGAAGGCGTTGTTGTGACACTTATTCTTCTCTGTAAACGGTACGCTGGCTAGCCGCTTGAATATTCAATATTTTTATGACAATGCGCCCCGATTGCAAGCATTGCCACACCGACGTGGCAAATCGCCTGCGCTTCAGCGCCCGCATTGCCTAACTTTTCAGCAGCACGTAGATGGTGTACAAAGGTAGGCCGACTTCTTCGCGATGGCAATTCCCATGAATTTCAATCTCTGGCTCGCCTTTCTCGCCACCACCCTGTTTATCTCTGCCACGCCGGGCCCGAATATGCTGCTGATGCTTAGCCACGGCGTGCGTTATGGCTGGCAGGCCACCTTAGCCACCATGGCCGGCGCCATTACGGGACTGAGTATTCTGATCGGGCTCTCGGCCGTTGGGGTGGGAGCGATTTTAGCCGCTTCGGTCACCCTCTTCACCGTATTAAAAGTGGTTGGCGCTTTATATCTGGTTTATCTGGGTATTCAATGCTGGCAAGCAGGCGACACCCTACGCCTTCCGGATGCGAACGCCAATAGTACCAAAGCGCGATTTCAGACCGGCCTCGCGGTGGCGCTCTCCAACCCCAAGGCCATTTTGTTTGCCGGCGCATTCTTGCCGCAGTTTATTGATCTGAAACTCCCGCAAGGGCCACAATGGGCCATTTTGCTGGCTTCGTTTTTTGTGATCGAAATCAGCTGGCAAATTGCTTATGCCTGGGGCGGCAACCGCATGGCAAGCTGGCTGCAAGGGGTGGGCCGCATTCGCGCCTTCAACCGCGGCTGTGGCGCAGCCTTTTTTGCGGTGGGTGGCATGCTGGCATTGGCGCGCAAATAAAGTTACCCCGCCGAAACAAAAAGGCCATGCAATGCATGGCCTTTTTCATTGAACTACCGGCTTAAGACTTATACCACCGCAGGTTTACCACGTTTTTTGGCCACCCACTGCACCAAGTCATCCACAAAGGTAAACACCACCGGGATCACCAGCAAGGATAGGAAAGTCGAAGTAATCAGCCCCCCAATTACCGCAATCGCCATCGGCGCGCGGAAACTTGGGTCTACCCCCCAGCCAATCGCAATCGGCAGCATCCCCGCGCCCATAGCGATGGTGGTCATCACAATCGGGCGGGCCCGTTTGTGGCAGGCATCAATCAGCGCCTCAAAGCGGGTCATGCCTTGGCGCCGCGCCACAATCGCATATTCCACCAGCAAGATCGAGTTCTTGGTTGCAATCCCCATCAGCATGATCAGGCCAATCAACGATGGCATGGCAAACGCACTATTGGCCACCAGCAACGCCACAAAGGCGCCACCAATCGACAAAGGCAAAGCCGCCAAAATCGTGACCGGCTGCATAAAGTCGCGGAACAGCAGCACCAGCACCATGTAGATACACAGCACACCGGTCAGCATGGCCAGGCCAAAGCTCGCAAACAGCTTGCCCATTTCCTCTGCATCACCAAATGCCTGGCGCGATACCCCTGACGGTAGATTTTTAAAGGCCGGCAGCTGATCGGCCTCGGCGCTCACCTCACCCAGCGGACGGCCATTCAGCTCAACATCAAACTGCACATTGCGGCCGCGATCAAAGCGGGTGATCACGCTCGGCCCGCTGGTGATCTCAACGCTCGCCACCTGCCCCAGCATCACCTCACCACCATTGGTTGAAGGCACACGCAAACGCTTGATGGCTTCCAGATCGGTGCGGAAGGCATCTGGCAAGCGCACCACCACCGGAATCTGCCGCTCCGGCAGATTAAGCTTCGGCAAGGCATTGTCAAAATCACCCACCGTCGCCACCCGCACCGTGTCGGCAATCGCCAGCCCGGTTACACCCATCTCGGCCGCTTTAGCCATATCGGGCCGGATAATCAGCTCTGGCCGCACCAGGCTCGCGCTGGAAATCACCGCGCCAATGCCCGGCAAAGTGCGCAGGTCTTTTTCCACATTGGCCGTGGCTTGCGCAAGGGCTTCCGGATCATCCGATTTGATGATCATCTGCAGTTTTTCGCCGTTTTGCCCCAAGCCCACCGTTACCCGCGCGCCAGGAATGACCTGCAGCGCGACCCGCAAATCTTTTTCCAGCTCGGTTTTGGTACGGCTGCGCTCAGTGCGCGGCTTCAGTGTCAGCGTCAGATTGGCTTTGGTCACGCTCGATTGACCGGCCGCAAACGGGTCGCCCCCGGCTTTACCGCCGCCCACGGCGGTATAGACCTGCGTGACTTCCGGCATTTTGCCCACAATCGCGCGCGCCTGTTCGGCCAGCGCAAACGTTTCCTGCAGCGTAGCGCCGGGTGGCAGCTCGATTTTCACCAGCGTTTGCGAGCGATCATCGGCCGGCACAAAGCCTTTGGGCAACAGCGGCACCAAGGCCAGCGAGCCCACGAAAAACAGTACCGAAAACAGCGCCGTGAGCTTGCGATGGCGCAAACACCAATCGGCCCAGCGCAGATACGTCTGCATCAGCCGGCCTTCTTTTTCCTCCCCCACCAGCGGCTTGAGGATATAGGCCGCCATCATCGGCGTGAGCAAACGCGCCACCACCAGCGAGGCAAATACCGCCAGCGCGGCAGTCCAGCCAAAAGAGACGAAGAATTTACCGGGAATCCCGCTCATAAACGCCGTGGGCAAGAACACAGCGATCAGGGCAAAGGTGGTGGCAATCACCGCCAGCCCGATCTCGTCGGCCGCTTCCATCGCCGCTTGATACGGCGATTTCCCCATGCGCAGGTGGCGTACGATGTTTTCGATTTCCACAATCGCATCGTCGACCAAAATCCCGACCACCAGCGCCAGCGACAGCAGCGTCACCACATTGAGGGTGAAGCCCATCAAATACATGCCAATGAAAGTGGGCAGCACCGACAGCGGCAAAGCCGCCGCCGAGACCAAGGTAGCGCGCCAATCGCGCAGGAAGAACCACACCACCACCACCGCCAGCAGCGCGCCTTCATACAAAAGGTGCATCGAGCCATCAAAGCCTTCCTGCACCGGCTCGGCCATATCATAGGCATTGGTAATGGTCAGGCTTGGATGCTCGGCCTGAAGTTTATTCAGCGCTTTCAGTACCGCCGCTTTAACTTCGGTTTCACTGGCGCCCCGGGCGCGGGTAATCTCAAAGCCAACCACGGGTTTGCCATCGAGCTGGGCAATCGTGCGGCGCTCGGCGATGGTATCGGTGACTGTCGCCACTTGCTCCAGCCGCACGCGGCGACCATCGGCCAGCGGCAGCTCCAGCTGCGCAAGCTCGGCCGCCGTTTGCACGGTGGCAATAGTGCGCAAGGCTTGCTCACTGCCGCCCAGATCTACCCGGCCACCCGAGGCATCTTTTTGCGTGCGTGCCAGTTGCCGGGAAATATCGCTACTGCTCACACCCAGCGCGGCCATCCGCTCCGGATCAAGCTCTACCCGCACCTCGCGGTTAACCCCACCCACACGCTCCACACTGCCCACGCCCGGCACCGAGCGCACCGCGCGAGAAATCTGGTTATCAACAAACCATGACAGCTGCTCTTCGTCCAGCTTGGGGTCGGCAATCGTGTACACCAGGAATGGCACCCCGGAAAACTCCACTTTGCCAATCACCGGGTCTTTCACATCCGCCGGCAAATCGCCGCGCACATTCGAGACCGCATCGCGCACATCATCGACAGCATCGCCGATTTTCTTTTCCAGCACGAATTCCACAGTGACCGTTACCACCGAATCGGTGATGCTGGTGTACACGTGCTTCACGCCCTGCAGCGCCGAGACCGAGTTTTCGATCTTACGTGCGACTTCGGTTTCCAGCTGGGCCGGCGCGGCCCCATCCAGCACCGCCGTCACCGTCACCATCGGCAACTCGATGTCCGGAAAATCCTGCACCTTCATTTGCTTGAAGGAATACAAGCCGGCCAGCGAGAGCAGGACAAACAGCATAATGGCCGGAATCGGATTCTTAATCGACCAGGCAGAAAAATTCATTGTCTTTCCTAGATAGGGTATATCGTCACAAGCAGCGGCCAACAAGGCCTGCAGCCCTATACATCAAGAACAACCTTATTTAGCAATACGCACCGTATCGCCATCGGCTAAAAAGCCTGCGCCGCTGGCCACCACGCGTGCATCCGCTGGCAGGCCGATGACTTCCATCAGACCTTGCGCCTGGCGGCCGATTTTCACCCGCAGCTGTTTGACTTTCTGATTGGCATCCACGGTGAAGACCTGCGCAAATCCATCGCGCAGCAAGACCGCGCTACCCGGCAAGGCCAGCGCCTGGCCGCTGCCGACTTCGATCTGCCCTTTGGCAAACATCCCCGGCTTGGCTTCATTCAGGCGACCATTGCTAGCCAGATCGACATACACCAGTACATTGCGCGATTTCAGATCGGCAGTGGGCGCCACTTGCCGCACTTTGCCTTTCAGCGTTTGGCCATTGGCCAGCACCACGCTGGCCACTTGCCCGGCGGCCACGCGGCCACTTTCGGCGGCGGTGACTTCGGCCTGCCATTCCAAGCGGCCTTGCCGCACAAGGCGGAAGAGCTCTTGGCCGGGCTGGCCCACGGCGCCCAGCGTGGCGCTACGGGCGGAAATCACACCTTCATCCGGTGCCAGTACGCGGGTTTGATTTAGCCGCACTTGGGCGGTGGTGAGCTGCGCTTTAGCCGCCTGCACCCGCGCCTGCGCGGTGCGCTCTTGCGTCAAGGCCTGGGTAATTTGCTGCGCGCTGAGCGAGCCGGTATTGCCCAGCTGGCGCACGCGATTGGCGTTTTCTTGAGCTTCTTGCTGCGCCGCTTCGGCCTCGGCCACGGCGGCCTTGGCTTGGGCGACTTCCGCCTGAATGGTTTCATCATTAAAGCGCGCCAAGAGCTGGCCTTTTTTCACCACGTCGCCCACCTGGGCATTAACTTCGATCAGGCGCAAACCGCCGCTTTCGCTGCCGATTTGCGATTCTTGCCAGGCCAGCACATTGCCGTTGGCGCTGATCGCTTGTGGCCAGTTCACGACTTTGGGCTGAATCAGTTTCACCGTCAGCACCGCATTGGCCGGCGCAGATGCCGCCGCATTCGCCCCCTCTTTGCCGCTGGCGGCCACCACCACACCACCGGCGCCCAGCACCGTGAGCGCCGCGAGGACACTGAGCCAAACTTTACGCTGGCGCAGGCCAGGATGGTTCAGGCTTTGCAGAATCTTGTTCATTACCCTACTCCAGTATCAATATGTATGCTTTATTCATTAAGGCTTAGCTGCAGATACCCTATTAGGGCTGCACTTCACCGGCGGCTAGCGGCCATTCGCCGCCCACGGCTTTATACAAGGCGACCCACTGTGCTAATTGTTCGCGCTGCAGGCTGATCAGGCGCGTTTGCGTGCCCAGCAGCAGCCGGCGCGAAACTTCCAGATCCAACAAGCTTGCCGCCCCGGCCTTCCACATGGCCTCGCCCGAATCGAGCTGGCGCTGATAGCCCGCCACCGCACGCTGGGTGGCGCTGACACGTTTGGCCGCGCCATCAAGGCGCACCATGTTTTCTTCGACTTCGCGCACGGCCTGACGCACCAGCTGCTGATAATTGGCCAGCGCTTGGTCGTAGCGCGCTTCGGCAGCATCCTGATCAGATTTCAAACGGCCGGCATTAAAGATCGGCAATTTCAACGTCGGGCCAAACGACCAGCTGGTGCCCGAAACCGTGGTGCTGCCGCCGCTACGTACTTCGCCCACGCTAATCGCGCCAAACAGGCTTAGCGACGGCAAACGAGCCACTTTGGCCACGCCCACGTCAGCGGCCGCGCCTTTGACTTGCTCGGCAGCGATGCGAATATCCGGCCGCTGGCTAATCACTTCGGCGGGCAGGCTGGCGACCTGAAAACCGGTCGGTGCCGGCAGGGCCGCTTCGCCTTGGGCGAGTAATACCCTTACTTCGCTCTCTTCTAGCCCGGTGAGCGCCACCAGGGCCTTGATCGCGACCGCTTCGCCGTCTTGCATTTCAAACAGCTGCGCTTGCCCTTCGGCCACACTGGCATCGAGCAAGGCAACATCCACCGGGCTGCTGAACCCGACGCGGGCTTTATCCTGGGTGAGCTGCCAGCTGCGCTCACGCGATTGCAAATCTTGCTGCACGATTTGGCGCATCACCTGATAGGCGCGATAGGTAACATAGGCATTGGCCACCTCAGCCGCCATGCTGGCGCGGGCGTCATGCCATTCGGTAGTGCGGGCCGCCAGATTGGCCAGCAGCCCCTGCTCGGCTGCGCGCACGCCGCCCCACAAATCGATTTCCCAGCTGGCATCCAGCCCCACACTGCCGCTGTTATTCACGCTGGCGGGCGACATCAGCTCGTTTTTCGCCCGGGTGCCGCTGGCCGAACCGCTCAGCGTCGGCCAAAGGTAGGCCTTGGCCGAATAGGCTTTAGCGCGCGCTTCACGAATCCGTGCGGCGGCGAGCTGCAACGTGGGGTTATCTTGCTGGGCGGCGGTTTGCAGCTGCAACAGCACTGGGTCTTGCCAGGCCTGCCACCATTGCGCTTGCTCGGCGAGCTTGGCCGCTACGGGCGGGCTGGCTTGCCATTCATTGGCATTCGGATCGAGCTGCGCCGCGGTCGGCGCGGGCAAATTGACGGCGCAGGCCGACAACATGCCGGCGGCCAACAACGGAATCAGGGAATGACGGAGTCGCATCGGGCTGCGTTCCTATGGGAAAATCGGTGGTTTTGCACCTTTGGTCAGCTTGCAACACTGCGCCAGCACGACCATTTGGGTGCATTGGTGAACCATGCTATATTGACTGAACGGTTCGGTCAATATGCAAACAGAATCAAATTTTGGAACCTTGGTAATGAATACCCCAGCCATCAGTAAATCGAGTGAAAACAAACGTCAGCAGATCATGGCCGGCGCACGCGAGGTGTTCATGGATAGCGGCTACGCCGCCGCCAGCATGGAGCGCATCGCCAAAACGGCCGGCGTTTCCAAAGGCACGCTGTACAACTATTTCGACAGCAAAGAAACGCTATTTGTCGCCCTGATTCAAAGCGAATGCTGTAAAGAGGGCACGCCACCACCGCCGGCCGAATTCAGCAATGCGCCGCCCGCGCCGATCCTCACTCTGATCGGCCAGCAATGGTTGCAAGGGCTCATCGAAATGAAGCAGCGCACGTTTTTTCGGATTGTGCTGGCCGAAGTGATGCAGTTTCCCGAGCTGGGGCAGGCGCTTGAGGCCTCAGGCCCGGCGGTAGCGATGAGCAATCTCTCACGCTATTTGGCACATCTGGATCAAAGCGGCGTATTGCGCATCCCTGATCCACTGCTGGCGGCCGAGCAATTTTTTGCCCTTTGCGATGCCGGCATCGTGCGCCAGATGCAGCTCTCGGTGGCCGAGCCGACGCTAGAAAAAATCAATTACCGGGTTGAGCACGCCGTGCGGGTTTTTCTGGCGGGATACACCCCCCAGGTATAACCCGAAAACAACCAAAAATAAAAGCCCGGGGCAAAATACCTCGGGCTTTTTTTTGGAATGCGCTCACGCTATTCGCGGCTAGCCAGTTCGGGCCGTTCCAAGCTGTGCATGGCCAGCTTTTGATTCACGAAAGTGGCGTTGATGCGCAATTTGCCTTCTTCCCATTTGGCCACCTCCCCCTCCAGCCCGAGCAAACTGCCGGCCGAGCTCTCGGTGGGCTCACCCAAGATCGCCACCACCTCGCTGCGCGTCATGCCCGAGCTTAGTTTGTGGTAATTGGCCATGGTGATTTTGCTGCAGGCACTTAATAGCATAACAAGCAGTGCCGCCCCGATCATTCGCCATCCCCGCATCGTCTTCCCCTTACCCGCGCATTCAAGAATACGCCGATTGTAGGCGTTTACCCTGATGCCGCCTGTAAAGCAGATCGCACTCACTGGCCGCCGCTAAGTGAACGCTGACACATTGTGCTTACAACTCAGCGATTTAGCTAATTCACTCCATTTTAACCCCGCCAAAGGCTTGACCGAGCGGCAACGCATCGGTAATATTCGGGCTCTGTCGTCGGGGCGTAGCGCAGTCTGGTAGCGCACCTGGTTTGGGACCAGGTGGTCGTGAGTTCGAATCCCACCGCCCCGACCACAGCAACTCTACTGAGTTGAAACGAAAACAACCAAGCAATTTGCTTGGTTTTTTTTCGTCCAATTTTTCCCTGCGCACGCCTCAGCAGCATCCAGCTGCCACACACCGCATTTGCAGCTATCATCCAATTTTGCCCGCCATGAGACTGCCCGTGCGCCGCATCTTTCTGTCTTTACTGTGCACTTTGCTCGCCACCTTGAGCCACGCCGAAACCCCTGCCGCACGGCCCTATACTTTGCACAGCGGCCAACTCGGCCTCGTGATCAACAGTAAAGACCCGCTTTCGGAGCAAATGGGCGAGTATTACGCCGAGCAGCGCCAGCTCAAACCCGAGCAAATACTGCGCATTGAGCTGCCCACCGATCGCGTCTGGATTACCGAGGGCGAGTTAGAGCAACTACGTGGCAAAATCGAACAGTACTTCGGCCCGGATATTCAGGCGCTGGCGCTCGCATGGGCCAAACCTTACCGTGTCAATTGCCTGAGCATCACCTATGGCGTGACCCTCGGCCATCAGGAAGGGCTTTGCAGCAACACGGGCAAACCCACGCCCGAGTCACCGTATTTCAATCACAGCAGCACCCAGCCTTTTACCGATCTGCACTTGCGCCCCAGCATGCTGCTGGCCGCCAAAGACTGGCCCAGTGGCAAACAACTGATCGATACCGGCCTCGCCGCCTGGGGCAATCAACCCAAAGGCAGCGCCTATTTTGTGGTAACCAGCGACAAAGCCCGCAATTCGCGCGCCGGCCTCTTTCCACCTAGCCAAGCCATCAAAGGCCTGCCACTCAAAATTGAACAGCTGCAAGCCGACAGCCTGAAGGGCAAGCGCGATATCGTGATTTACCAAACCGGCCTCGCCAAAGTGAATGACCTCGAGACGCTGAAATTCCAGCCGGGCGCTCTGGCCGATCACCTAACCTCGTTTGGTGGCCAGCTCACCGACAGCAGCCAGATGAGCAGCCTGCACTGGCTGGAAGCGGGCGCCACCGCCAGCTACGGCACGGTGAGCGAGCCCTACAATTACCCGCAAAAATTTCCCCACCCGCAAGTGCTGCTGTTTCACTACATTAACGGCGCCACGGCGGTAGAGGCCTACTGGAAAAGCGTTGCCTGGCCGGCTCAGGGGGTGTTTATTGGCGACCCGCTCGCCGCCCCTTATCGCTCGCTCAGCCCACGCAAAAGCAATTAGGGTATCGCCCCGCAAGCCAGTACCGCAGGCCATGCAAGGCAATACCCCCAGCTAGTATTGCCCTGCAGTGGCCACATGCAGCCCAGCCGCGGCTTGCCGCCCTAGCGCACCACAGGTATAACGGCGCTTTACCGTTTGCCGACAGCATCATGGCCCTGACTTTTCTCTGGCACGATTACGAAACCTTTGGCGTTAATCCGAAAACGGATCGCCCCGCCCAATTTGCCGCCATACGCACCGATGCCGAGCTCAATGAAATCGGCGAGGCCATGAATCTGTTTTGTCAGCCGGCCAATGATTACCTGCCCAACCCCGAAGCCTGCTTACTCACCGGCATTACGCCGCAGCAATGCTGGCAGCAAGGTATCCCCGAATACCAATTCGCCGCCGCCATCGAGCGCGCCCTGGCCAGCCCGGAAACCATCGGCGTTGGCTACAACACCATTCGCTTTGATGATGAAGTCACGCGCTTTTTATTCTGGCGCAATCTGATCGACCCCTATGCGCGCGAATGGCAAAACGGCTGCGGCCGCTGGGATTTACTGGATGTTGTGCGCACGGTCTATGCTTTGCGCCCGGATGGGATCGAATGGCCGCGCCACGAAGATGGCCGCGTCAGCTTTAAGCTGGAGCACCTCACCGCTACCAATGGCCTGCAACACGAAGCCGCTCACGACGCACTCTCGGACGTTCGCGCCACCATCGCGCTAGCCCGACTTATCCGCCAGCAACAGCCCAAGCTATTTGATTTTTGCCTCGCCCTACGCAGCAAGCAGCGGGTGTTTGACGAAATCAACCTCGCCCAGCCACGGCCATTACTGCATATCTCGGGCATGTACGGCGTAGAGCGCGGCAATCTGGCCATTGTGTGGCCACTGGCCACCCATCCCACCAATAAAAACGAAATCATCGTCTGGGATTTGGCGCACGATCCGCGTGAGCTATTTACCCTCGATGCAGCTGAAATCCGCCGGCGAATGTTTAGCCGGCAAGACGAACTCGGCGACACGCCGCGCCTGCCGATCAAAACCATTCACGCCAACAAATCACCCATCGTCGTCGGCAATTTAAAAGTGCTGCGCGAGAGTGAAATCAGCCGCTGGCAGCTCGATCTGGCGCAAATTCAGCAGCACGCCCAAGCCTTTACTCAGGCCGGCACCCTGCCGTGGAGCGAAGTTTTTGCCCGCGAAGCAAGTGAGAAACAAGATGTGGACGCCAATCTGTACGGGGGTTTTGTTTCCAACACCGACCGCCGCACCCTCAGCCGTCTGCGCACACTAAAAGGCGAGCAGTTGGCCAGCGAAATCGTGCATTTTGAAGATCGCCAGCTGGAAGAACTGCTATTTCGCTACCGCGCCCGCAATTTCCCCACCAGCCTCAATCCGGAAGAACAGCAACGCTGGGAGCAATGGCGCAGCGCCCGCCTGTTCGACGGCGTCGCAAACGCGCTAACCCTAGAAGCCTACAGCAGCGAGATCGATCGCCTCGCCGACAGCCTCGACGAAGCTGGCGACGAGCGCGCCGAGCAAATTCTGGCAGCACTCTACGACTACGCCGAGCAAATTGCCCCCGACTTCTGAGCGTGACCGGCGCAGCGTCACCATTCGCAACAATATAAAAGCCGGCTCGCGCCGGCTTTTTGCTACTCCATCACGCTAAGGCAATCGATCCTGCGTGAGCTGCCGCGTGCTGGCATATAAATGCAGCACAAACCCATCGGCTGGCGGCTGATAGCTACCAACCATCACCCGCCCCTCCTTGCGGTAGCGATACCAGCTCACCCCTAGCCACAACACCAGCGCCACCAGCAAACCCAACTCAATCCATTCACTTGGCATCACTCACCCTCCGTCCGCCACATTTAGAGTCAGCCTAGCGCAAGAAAAAACAGAAGCAAGAATGAATATTATTAATTTTTCGTGAAAAACCGCCAGCTAGCCCGCATTTTTGCTCGCGATTGCCAGCCCAGCGCTCAGGCCATAAGATGAATCATCCAATAGGCTTTCATCAATGCGCCCACCTCTTCCACGCTGGCAACACTATTTACTTTTACTGACCGGCTGGCTGGCCTTGCTACTGGCCGTGCTCGGCATCTTGCTCCCCGGCCTGCCAAGCACGCCGTTCATTCTGCTTGCCGCCAGCTGCTTTGTGCGCGCCTCGCCGCGCTGGCACGCTTGGCTGCTGGCGCACCGCTGGTTTGGGCCACCGCTGCGCGACTGGGAAACCCACCGCAGCCTGCCACGGAAAATCAAATATAGTGCCTGGGGATTAATGCTAGTGAGCGCGGGTATCTCGCTCTGGCTACTGCAGGGGCGAGAATGGCTGCAGGGCATCTTGCTCGTGGGCATGGCCACTGGAGCATGGGTGATTAGCCGCATTCCGGATCGCGATTGATCGCAATCCACGACGGGCAAGCTGAAATGCAAAAAGCCCGCTAATTTGCATTAGCGGGCTTTTCTTAACTGGTGGTATGACGGGACTCGAAAAACACCCTACAAGCCTTATTTTTGCTACGTTCCGCAAAAAACGTGTAAAAATATACCATCAAATATACCAACAATGCGTTGGCACTAGGCTAGTTTAGGGGGCTTGTATGGCTGGAAAATCTAAATCGGATACGCTGACCGTAGCCGAGCTAAAAAGCACGATTAAAGCTGAGCAACTGGCTATCGACTCGGGCGAGGCAAAAGCCCCGCGCAAAATCGCCTGCGGCTTTGGTTTACAGCTTTGGGTTATGGGGGGTGCAGGAACTGCACTTTACTGGCGGCTACCCTACCGCTACGCCGGCAAGCAAAAGCTACTGGCCTGCGGTGTCTGTGACCCTGCCAAGCCTGATCTATCTGAGGCTCGCCAGCGGGCGCGTGAGGCTAAAGACCTAATCGCAGCCGGTACAGACCCCAATCAAGCCCGGCAAGAGGAAAAACGCGCCCAAATCTACGCAGCGGCCAATTCATTCGAGGCGGTTGCTCTAGAGTGGTACGCCAAAGAGCTAAAGGGCAGCGGGTGGACTGAAGATCATGCAGAAACGATCTTGCAGCGTCTCAAGGCTAATGTATTCCCTCTGATCGGCAGTGCCCCCATTGAATCGCTCAAAACCCGTGATCTACTGCACCCGCTGCAACTGGTGGCAAAGCGTAATGCCCTAGACCTAGCCAAGCGCCTGCGCCAGTACATTACCGCCGTGATGCGCTACGCGGTGCAGACTGGCCGGATTGAAACCAACCCAGCCCACGACCTGCAAGGGGCCATTGCCACCCGCAAGGCCAAGCACCATGCAGCCCTGCCCCTTACTCGCCTCGCTGAGCTAGTGGCAAAAATCGACGACTATAAGGGCTTGCAGGTGGCAAAACTGGCCACCCGCTTTGCGCTACTCACTGGGGCTAGATCGTCCGAATTCCGCTTTGCTCGCTGGGATGAGTTTGACCTGGCTGCGGGGACGTGGACTATTCCAGAACAGCGCAGCGAGGTGGACGGCGTTAAGTTCTCGGGCCGTGGTGAAAAAATGAGCCGTGAGCGCCTGATCTATCTCTCACGGCAAACTGTGGCCCTACTGCAAGAGCTGCGCGCCATCAATGGCCGTGCCGTGTTTGTGTTTGAAGGCCAGAAGCGCGGCGCACCGATCAGTGAAAACACGGTAAACCTAGTCCTGCGCAAACTTGGGTATAACACCCAGCAAGATATTTGCCTGCATGGTTTCCGCACCATGATGGTATCGAGCTTGAATGAATCCCTGCAATTCACCCATGACGCAATCGAGCGCCACATCGGCCACGAAGGCAAGGCACGGGAAGGCGAGGCCGTGGCCGGTATCTACAAGCGCAAGGCGCAATACCTGACCGAGCGCCAGCGCATGTTGCAGTGGTGGGCAGACTATTTAGACGCCTCATCTAAGGGGCCATTTATCGACCCTAGCGAGTTTAAGAGCGAGGCAATACCAGACGCGCCCAAGTTAAGAATTGTTGCGTAGATCAATACCACTCACCCACCCTAGCACCCTGCATGGGGGGGGTGGTATGTGTTTTTTTGGGTGTTCCCAATGTGCCCATGTTCCCAGTTTGCGCAAGCCTCTGTTTTATAATATTTATTCTGCATTTCGTTGAATGTTCCCATTTTTTCGGGTGGTGTTCCCATATTCCCACTTTGGTGGGGCAGCACCAGCGCGGGCCGCATTTTTGCTAGGGCGTGGGTTTGTTGCAGGGTTTTGTGGCTGAAAAAGGCGGTTTTTTGTACGCAAAATTGCACCCTTTTTGCAGCAAAAAAAACAGGGCAACTTCAATACCACTTTTTTTCACTCCGTGTAATATTTTAATTTAAGACCTGCGGCAGTGCTGGTTTCACCCAGCGTCGGCAAAGGTGCCAACTCTGGCGGCCCGACCTTCAGCGGTGCCGGTTTCACCCAGCGTCGGCAAAAGTGCCAACTCCGGCAGCCTGACCTTTAGCGGTGGCTGATTCGTTCCCTGCCCGAGCAAGTGGCAACTTCACCTGGCACAGCTTCAGCGGTGGCGGTTTCATCCAGCGGCGGCAAAAGCCCCAACTCCGGTGGCCCGACCTTCAGCAGTGACGGTTTCGTCCCTGCCAATCAATCTGGGTATAATTTAAGTAGCAGGGCTAGTCCGGCCAGACGAAAACGGGAAACCTTCACCCGCTGCCCTATGCCACCCTTGAAGGTCTATTGATTGAAGGCAATAGACAATGGATGCGAGCTTTTCTGAATGCTGGGAATGGATTTTTAGTTATATAAAAAGCGGCAAGCGCACGCGAGATGGGCTATTTCCCGCCGGCGATGAATGCGGGGTATCCAATGTAATTCGTGAAATCACAAAAACACTTTCCGGTCGGATTGCAGATACCCGCTACAAGCATGTCGCCCTACTTCTTCGATTTCGATCCACATCAGCAAAGCGCATTCGCCCGCAGGTAGATACGGTAGGCCTCCCCACTCCATGCCCTTTACTGACAAGGGAAAAGCAAAAAATAGCGGCTATTGCTGCGGCACTTGATATGGCAGCAACTACCGGGCCAAATCCCCCGCTAGGTGGGCCAATGTGGCGACGTTTGCTGCAAATACACCGCCAAGCCCAAACAGCTAGCCGCTTATATGGCATGGTTATTAATGAGGCTGATTTACGTCTCATCGCGGGCGCTGCAAATTTGCACGATGCAGCCAGCGCTGTGCGCACTGGCGACTATCAAAGCGCGGTAGGGCTGATGACCGGTGCTGCATTGTTCGTATCAGGCGCTGATTTGCCGATCAAGCTAGCTGCCGCTGAAGACAAAGTTCGCAAGCATCAAACCCAGAGGGTCAATGCAACGCGGGCAAGGCATGCGAAAAATAAAAATCTAAAGGAAAAAATACTTGAAATCGTAGCTGCTCAAAACAAAAAAGCGCCGTTTACCAGTCATGCAGATGCAATTAACTGGCTTATTGGCGATGATCGTAACACACCGAAATCACCTTATTTTGATACCGCAAAGGAACTAGGGGTTTCGCCGACACGCTCGCAGGCGTCCAAAACGCTGCGTGATTGGTTGAAATGCTCCGGCATTGCCAAAAAAAGCGACCACAAAGCCACAAATTAATACCCGTTATCGAGTAGACGGGTACGTCTGCCAAATAAAGGGAATTTTCGCCCTAGCCCTGCCTTCGTAAAGTTCACTCCATCGCGCCAGCAAGAATGCTGGCGAACTTCTAAAGGAGTGAAACAATGACGAACCCCCACCAAAAAATCACCCCAGCCGAGGCTGCCAAGCTGCTTGGCAAGGCCGAAAGCACGCTGGCCCGTGAGCGCAGCCGTGGCACTGGCTGCCCCTATCTCAAAATCAACGGCAAGGTTCGCTATTTGCGCGCCGATGTGGAGGCTTATCTGGCCCAGCACACCACCCGCCATACCATCGGGGGTCGTAGCCATGACTAAAGCCAAAGTTCAAACCTTGCCCGCCCAACACCCAGCATTGCCAGCGCAGCACCAGCCCGTGCCGCCGCTGGTGCTGATTCGTCTCCCTGAGGTGCTTCGCCGTACCGCGCTTTCGAAGACGTTTATTTATGACGCCGTCAAGGCGGGCACGTTTCCGGCTTCTGTCCCTTTGGGCGGTGGCAAGGCTGTTGCATGGGTCGAATCTGAAGTTAATCAATGGATCGCTGACCGCATTGCGGCGGCTCGTGGGGGTGCGCAATGACTCCTGCTGAAGTAATTAGCCTTGGTCTTGTCGTCACACCCTATCAAGCGGATTTGATTGCCGAGGCCATGAACCTTAAACGTGCATTTGAACGACTGGACAGCAAAAACGCGGGCCAATTAGTACAGAGTGTCGCCTCTCTGGCCTTAGCTAGAGCCATTACGGCGCAAACGGCGGAAATGCGCTTAGCACGGTCACAAACCACCCAGCGAGGGGGTAACGATGGCAACCCCAACGCTTGACGCAGTGGCCGCTGGTACTGATAATGGCTGCGCTGGGTTCAATAGCCTAGCCGAGATTGGCGTCTCGATTGTTATGGCGGACAAACCGCTACACAGCGGCTTTTTTACGTCCGTACACACCACAGGTGCGTCCATTTCTATGGCGGGTCGTGGTGGGGGCAGCTTCGGCTGCGTCGGTTTCCATAACGCCGATACGCCAACCCTATCACGTACCTGCCACCCTCAATTGGCGTTGAGCGGCAGGTCACTTAAACCTGTTATGGAGGCATTCGCCATGCCGTCGCACGTCCGTTCCCTATTCCAGTATTCAACCCTCGCAATTGCTGTCATTGCGCTTGAGCGCAATACCCCGCTGATCGTCGTAGCTTTGGCCATCGCCGTGTTCTTGCTGTCGCATGTGATCGGGGGGCGCAATCATGCTTAAAACCCTCGATCTGGCGCAAGAGATTACGGTGAGCTACGCGCTGACCAACGCAAAATATAGCCCCCGTATGGAGGGCGAAACCCGCACCGTAACCACTGCCAACGCCCTGCGCCTGGCACTGGACATGCTGCAAAACGGCTTTCGCTACAGCGATTGCGAGTATTACAGCCTTGCAGCCTTGGAGTACCTGAGCGCGGTAGTGGACACCATCGACGGCAAGGGGGTAAGCGATGCGCAAACCCGCTCATAACACTGCCATTCAGGAACGGGCGTTCTCTAGCCGTCGTGCAGCCTCGTTGCTGCTGATGAGCCTGCACAAACGAAACCAGCGCCCACCCTGCCCAGCCCCTGCTAAACGCTAATTAACCGGAGATTTTCCATTATGACTACGACCAATATTGTGGGCGGCGGTGCTGCTCAAGCTGAATTTACCAAAACACCCGCTTTTGCGGTGAACAATACCCGTCAAGACGGGGGTCATTTCGAGGCCGAACCCGTGTTAGTTGCGGGGGTTTATTGCTACCTTCTACCGGTTGGGCGCATGGCCGTGGTGGATCTCTAGGGGGTGGCATGGCTGATCGTATTGATATACCCAAACTGAAAGAGGCCGCCCGTGGGCGCTGGCCTGACATCCTGCAAGAGGCTGGTATCGGTACTGAATACCTGAGCCGCAAGCACACCGCCTGCCCTGTCTGCGGTGGCCGTGATCGCTTCCGCTTCACCGATAAAGACGAAAGGGGCTGCTTTATCTGCAACACCCACGCCCCCGAGGGTGGCGACGGCTTCAAGCTCTTGGCGGATTACCGTCAGACCGATTTTATTGGCGCGGCGCGATTTGTGGCCGAATGCTTGGGCGGTGCTGCGATAGTGGCGGCGGTGCCTGATGCTGCGGCTATTGCCCAGCGCCAAGCGCGTGAGCAGGCCGAGCAGCGGCGGGCATGGGAAAAAGCCAAGGCGGAAAACTTCGCGCTGTGGAATGCCAGCCAGCCGATTACCCCTGATTGCGCTGTGGGGCTGTATTTGCAGCGCCGTGGCCTTGGTTTGACCTGCTACCCCAAGGCGCTGCGCTTTCATGCGGCGGTGCCGTATTGGGATAAGCCTAACGGCCATCTGGTGAAGCTGGGCGACTATCCCGCGATGGTGGCGGCGGTGCAAGGTGCGGACAGCACCACGATTGCCCTACACAAGACCTACCTACAGGCCAGCGGCCACAAGGCCGAGGTGCCGAGCGTTAAAAAATGGTCGGCAAGGTCGGGTGATGCCAAAGGCGCGGCTATTCGCTTGTTTCCAGCGGCTGAGTGCATGGCCGTGGCCGAAGGGATCGAAACCGCGCTAGCCGTGCATTGCGCTAATGGCCTGCCCGTGTGGGCCGGTGTATCGGCCTTTGGCGTCAGCGCGCTGGTGCTGCCCGAGCTGGTGCGTGATGTAGTGATTTTTGCGGACAACGACGAAAACCAGACCGGCCAAAAGGCCGCTAATCAATTGGCCGATCGCCTGCTAGCCGAGGGCAAAACGGTGCGGGTGTTGTTCCCGTCCGTGGCGGGGCGTGATTGGCTTGATGTACTGACCCAAGGGGGCCGCAATGCATAAGGATATGCCAATTGCAGCCCTTATCGAGCTGGCGCGGCTTGACCTTGAGGGCGGTGTAGATCTACTAGCCGCCAACATCTACGAGCGTGGTTCAGTTGCCAATGGCATTAGTACTAATGGCCTGCACCAAACCCTAATGGATGCCATAAGCGCACTTTTTGAAGGTCTAGCGGCGCTTGGGGATCTTGATGCAGCAGAACTGCAAGAGAGCATTGCAGGCTTTCTCGTCGTGGCGGCGGTACTACGAGCACGACTAATCGAGGCAGCCAAGGCAGAGCAGCAAAACAAAGGCGGGGTGCATTAATGACGTCAATAAATGTTGATACAGGTGACACGGACAAAATGGGGGCGGATTTTGAGCTACTCAAAAACCCAGCCAGTGTTGCACCGCTGAAGGCTAAAACCGAGTTAGCGGCCAATGATGCAGCACCGGTGGTGCAGTCAGCGAAAGGTGCCCCCAGCAAAAAGCCTCGAAAGCGCAGTAGCCCAAAGGTGAGCGGGGGTAGCTTTAAGCTCAATCAGCGTGGGGTGTGGTTTGTGCCCGATCAATCGGACGATGGTGCGGGTGATGGTGGCAATGTGTGGCTGAGTGAGCGCCTTAAAGTGATTGCACAGGTGCGTGATGTGGATGATTTGGAATGGGCTGTACGGGTAGAGCTGCAAGATATGGATGGCAATATCAAAGAGCACACAATACCGTGGAAGCGCCTATCGTCTGACCAGTCTACGGCCATTCTGGATGAATTAACCGCCATGGGGCTGGCCATCAGTTTTACCTTGCAGCATAAGCGCTGGCTGGTGCAATACCTGCAAACGGCACGGGATGCACCACGGGCGCGGCTGGTGCCTGCCACGGGCTGGTTTAAAGAAACGGGTGCATTTGTCCTGCCTGCCGAGATTATCGGTGATGCCGGTGAATGGCTCATATATGACGGCTCCCTAAAAGTGCCGGTGCTGGCGTCAGGTTTGCCCGATACTTGGCGCGATGGTGTAGCACGGTATGCGGTAGGCAATCCGCTATTGCTGTTGACATTGGGGGCAGCATTTGCCGCACCGCTGATGGGCATGGCGGGGCTTGATTCGGGCGGTTTTCACATCGTCGGCGCGTCTAAAAAAGGCAAAAGCACAGTGTGCGATTTGGCTGCGTCGGTGTATGGCAAGCCCGAGGACTACCGCCAAACATGGAGCGCCACCGCTGCGGGGCTGGAATACACCACTGCGGCATTCAATCACCTGCCCCTGCTGCTTGATGAAATCAGCCAAGCCGATGCAAAGGGCGTCGGGCGCATGGTGTATATGCTGTCACAAGGCAAGGGCAAAGCCCGGGGCCGCGACACCGGCGGGGTGCGGGATCTGACACGCTGGCGCTGCTTTATCTTGTCGAACGGCGAGAACGATCTGGCCAGCGTGATTAAAGAGGGAGGCGGCAAGATCAATGCAGGGCAAGAGGTGCGCTTTATCGGCCTGTCTGCGGATCGCAAGCATGGTGCATTTGATGATCTTCATGGTTTCACGGATGCGCCTGCATTGTGCAAGCACATGGCTTTAACGGCGGCGGCTAATCATGGCTCAATCGGGCGCGAATACCTGGCGCTACTCGCTGGTGCTGATCGCGTCGAGTTAAAGGCTCAAATCCATGCGGCTATGGCGAAATTTGCTAAAGACGCCGTCCCGCTAGGGGCGTCCAATCAAGTGAGCCATGCGTCACAATACTTTGCCCTGTGCGGCTTTGCGGGCGAGTTGGCGGCAAGCCTTGGACTCGTGGATTGGACAACAGGAACGGCATGGGCTGCGGCGCGGGTTATGTATGCCGACTGGTTGAGCATTCGCGGCGGCGCTGGTGACGGCGAAGATAAAGCGATACTTCGGCAAGTGAAGCTGTTTTTCGAGCGGTACGGGCTCGCGCGCTTCCAAGGCTGGAACGATGAGAAAAACACCACCTTCGATGAAAAATCCGCCATTCGGCCAGATAACTGCGGGTTTCGCAAAACGGTCGAAATTGACGCGATTGACGAGGATGGACAGCCTAGGCTGTCGGAAGCGACCTATTACGTTTTTCCGAATGCATGGCGTTCAGTCATCCTTGAGGGGCTGGATTTAAAGCGGGCAAACAAGCTACTGCTTGAGCTGGGTATTTTGCACCCCGACCCCAAGGGCGGGGCTTCACGGGCTGAGCGGCTGCCAACCAGTGGGCGTGAAAAGGTGCGGGTTTACATGGTGAATGCGGCGGCGTTGCTGGGGGCTGATGATGAGTAAAGCCCTTTCCCTTGCTGGCCAAGCGGTTGACGATAAAAAGGCCGCGTTTGCGGCTTTTTTTGCTCCGGCGCATGAATCAAATTTTCTACCTAGCACCAGTGGCAGGGCAGTATTAACGGATGCAATTGCGCCCCCACAGGCTGCGCATAGGGACGAATGCCGCGATTCGTTTTTACTCCCCAGCCACAGCCGTGCAACGGCAGCGCTGTGGCGAAAAATCGTAGCGGAGGTAGCGGCGGCCTTGTGGTGCTCTACAGAAGATAGGCGGTTTTTGCTAGCTCAGTTACACCAGCAAGACCCCAGCTACCTGCGCACGGTGTTGCAGATGGCGCAGGCGCATCAAATACCACTAATCCAGTCGTTTGAATTTTGGGAATTAGTGCGGCCTGATCTGCTCTGGCTACGGGTGGTGGATACCCGCAGCGGGGTAGCCTGCTTTATGAGTCTAGGCGCGCTACCCGCTGGTGCTGCCGAGGATGGGCGGGATCTATATCATGGGGCCACAGTAACGCTGTCAGTAGTGTCTTCGTCTGAGATTTAAAGGGCCGGCACTGGCTGGGCCAGCTTCAGCGGTGACGTTTTTATAGATCGACCTGAGCAAATGCCAACTTTGCCTGGCTGACCTTCAGCGGTGGCGGATCTCGCCCAGCGGTGGCGAAAGTCCCAACTCCGACTGGGCCGGCTTCAGCGGTGACGTTTTTACAGATCGACCTGAGCAAGTACCAACTTTGCCTGGCTGACCTTCAGCGGTAGCGATTTCATCCAGCGGCGGCGAAAGTCCCAACTCCGACTGGGCTGGCTTCAGCGGTAGCGGATCTCGCCCAGCGGTGGCGAAAGTCCCAACTCCGACTGGGCCGGCTTCAGCGGTGACGTTTTTATAGATCGACCTGAGCAAATGCCAACTTTGCTTGGCTGACCTTCAGCGGTGGCGATTTCGCCCAGCGGCGGCGAAAGTCCCAACTTCGGCTGGGCTGGCTTCAGCGGTGGCGTTTTTACACCCCATCCCGAGCAAGTGCCACCTTTGCTTGGCCGCCCTTCAGCGGTGGCGATTTCGCCCAGCGGCGGCGAAAGTCCCAACTCCGGCTGGGCCGGCTTCAGCGGTGTCGTTTTTACAGCCCGTCCGGAGCAAGTGCCAACTTTGCCTGGCTGACCTTCAGCGGTAGCGGATCTCGCCCAGCGGTGGCGAAAGTCCCAACTCCGACTGGGCCGGCTTCAGCGGTGACGTTTTTATAGATCGACCTGAGCAAATGCCAACTTTGCTTGGCTGACCTTCAGCGGTGGCTTATTCGCGCCCCACAGGCGGCGCATGGGGGCGAATGCCGCGATTTGTTTTGTACTTCCGGTTTGCTGCGATGGTATTACCTTGGTGCTTATTTGCTATCAAAGAAACGTGCAAATTCGCGCCACCCAAAACCACTACATCCCAGCAAAATAACCCAGCCGAAACCCCGTGCTCCAGCAAAAATGCGGCCTGCGCTGGTGCTGCACTATCAGCTTGGGAACATGGGAACACCGCCAGCAAAAGTGGGAACATTAAACAAAAACAAAATAACCATTTAAAAACATGAAGTTAAACAAACTGGGTACATGGGAACAATGGGAACACCCAAAAACAGAATACCTCCCACCCCCGTTACTGGGGCAGGCTGGGCAAGTGGTATCGCCATACAACCACTCTCTTACTCTTTTTTGAGAGCGATCATATGGCCTAGGGTGTACCGGCTGTTCCGATCTGGCAAAAGGGCCACGTATACCCTGTAAGGGAGGGGGGCTAAAAAACTTAAATTTGTAAGCTTTCTGGAACGCGCTCCAGCCGCATATTTTCGAGGGGCACTTTTTCATAGGGGGGGGTCAACTTCAAGATGGCGATATTGCGCAGCCGTGGCTATACGGCTGAAAAGCTAAAATTCATCCGGCGCAGCACCAGCGGGCCTAAAACGGTACGTTATGGGCGAAAAACCACCCGAAACCCTCCAAGAGCCAGCACAAAATATACCCCCACCATCGCAGTGGCGTTTTCGGAGAACTAATAGATAGTGCCTATGGCCTAAGGCAAAAGTTGGCGCGGGCATTCCCCTGCCCAGCCCCTTGGGGCGCGTTTGCGGGTGGGCTATTTCAGGTGGCGGTCTAGGTTGTTGGTATCTAGATTTGATACCAACAAATATACCAACAACGATTGCTGGCTTTGTTGGTACTATGGCGGACTAATGCGGAAACAAAAAGCCCCGCAATCCTAAGATTTACGGGGCTTTTTGTATCACCGCGAACTACTGCGGATCGTATCTTGGTGGCTATGACGGGAATCGAACCTGTGACCCCAGCATTATGAGTGCTGTGCTCTAACCGACTGAGCTACATAGCCAAGAGAAGCAGCATGATAGATGCGCCCTAGAAAGCTGTCAACCCCCTTTTGAATTTTTCTTTCAATTTGGGGCGCAGCTTGTTACCATACACCCATCTCACCGGAGCTTAGCCCATGCGCAAGTTGCTGTTTTTGTTGCTACTTACTGTTTCAATGAGCAGTTTCGCCGCCCGCGTCTTGCCCAATGGCAAATTGGCCCAACTACAGGGTTTTCTGCCGCCGCAGGTCAAATTGGACGACAAAGTGTATGTCACCGCGCCCGGGCTGCAGATCCGCAGCGTGAATAACACGCTGATTATGCCCAACCAGCTGCCGCAATCGGCCACCGTGTGGTACCAAACCGAGCCTAACACCGGCTTTGTCTGGCGCATTTGGCTGGTGAGTGAAGATGAAGCCAAGCTGCTGAAGGTTCGCGCCGAGCAGCAAAAGGCCATCGCCAACGAACAATAGGGTATAGCTCGCCAGCCTAGGAATTAATTACCAGCTAGCGCCATACCCCAACAGCGCCCGCTGGGCGCTGTTGATTTTTTGAATGTGTCGCCCAACGAAGAAGTCTACGCAATGAGCAAAAAAGTATTTATCAAAACCTTTGGCTGCCAGATGAACGAGTATGACTCGGACAAAATGGTGGATGTGCTGCACGCCGCCGAAGGCCTAACGCGCACAGATAACGCCGAAGAAGCCGATGTGATTTTGTTTAACACCTGTAGCGTGCGGGAAAAAGCCCAAGAGAAAGTCTTTTCGGATCTGGGCCGGATTAAAGAGCTGAAAAAGCTGAACCCCAATCTGGTGATCGGCGTGGGCGGCTGTGTGGCCAGCCAAGAGGGCGACACCATTGTGAAGCGCGCGCCGTATGTGGATGTGGTGTTTGGCCCGCAAACCCTGCACCGTCTGCCCGAGCTGATTGCGGAAAAACGCAAAACCGGCGAATCACAAGTGGACATCAGCTTCCCGGAAATCGAAAAATTCGACAATCTGCCGCCTGCGCGCGTCGAAGGCGGCTCGGCCTTTGTGTCGATTATGGAAGGCTGCTCGAAATACTGCTCATTCTGCGTGGTGCCATATACCCGCGGCGACGAAGTTTCACGCCCGTTTGAAGATATCCTGGTGGAAGTGGCCAATCTGGCGCAGCAAGGCGTGAAAGAAATCCACCTGCTGGGCCAGAATGTGAACGCCTACCGCGGCAAGATTCTGGAAGGCGAAGACGGCGAAACCGCCGATCTGGCCATGCTGCTGGAATACATCCATGAAATTCCGGGCGTAGAGCGCCTGCGTTTCACCACCAGCCACCCGAAAGAAATGACCCAGCGCATCATCGATTGCTATAAAAAGCTGCCAAAACTGGTGTCGCATCTGCACTTGCCCGTGCAGGCCGGCTCCGATCGCGTACTGGTGAATATGAAACGCGGCTACACCACGCTGGAATACAAATCACTGGTGCGCAAACTGCGCGAAGCGCGGCCTGATCTGTGCTTATCCAGCGACTTTATCGTTGGTTTCCCGGGCGAGAGCGAAGAAGACTTCGAGCGCACCATGAAACTGATCGAAGACGTGAAATTTGACGCGAGCTTTAGCTTTATCTACAGCCGCCGCCCGGGCACACCGGCCGCCGATCTGCCGGATGATGTGCCGGAAGAAGTGAAAGTCGCGCGTCTGAAACGCCTGCAAGCACGCATCGAAGAGTTCGCCAGCGAAATCAATCAGAATATGCTGGGCACCGTGCAGCGTGTGATCGTGGAAAAAGTCTCGAAAAAAGACAGCAACGAGCTATCGGCGCGCACTGAAAACAACCGCATCGTCAACTTCCCGGGCAACCCGCGCCTGATCAATCAGGTGGTGGATGTGCGCATTACCAAGGTGTATCCGCACACCTTGGGCGGCGAAATGATCATCAAGGAAGACTAACACATACCCGGGCAGGTATCCCCTGCCCGGGCTTAGTGAGATTATCTTGCACAGCGATACCCTATCTTTTACCCCCATCGACAATAGCCGGCTGGCCAATCTGTGTGGCCCGCTGGATGAAAACCTCAAACAGATTGCCACCGCGCTGGATGTCAGCATCAGCCGCCGCAACGAACACTTCAAAGTGGCCGGCCGCATTAAGGTGGTGAATCAGGCCCTCGACGCCCTCGAATACTTCTACAACGAAGCCGCCCGCAAGGCACTGGAAGTCGACGACATTCAGCTGGGGCTGATCGAAATCATCCGTGGCCCGGAAGACGCCCAAACCGAAACCGACGTGCCCGTATTGCGCACCCGCCGCGCCGATTTGCGTGGCCGCACGCCGGGGCAAAATGTCTACCTGAAAACCATTCAGGATAACGACATCACCTTCGGCATTGGCCCTGCCGGTACGGGTAAGACGTATCTGGCTGTAGCCAGCGCCGTTGATGCGCTCGAGCGCGATACCGTCAAGCGTTTGATCCTGGTGCGCCCCGCAGTGGAAGCTGGCGAGAAGCTCGGCTTTTTGCCGGGCGATCTGACGCAAAAGGTCGACCCTTACCTGCGCCCGCTGTATGACGCGCTGTACGATTTGCTGGGCTTTGACCATGTCACGCGGCTATTCGAGAAAAACATCATCGAAATTGCGCCGCTGGCCTTTATGCGTGGCCGCACACTCAATCACAGCTTTATCATTTTGGACGAGGCGCAAAACAGTACGCCCGAACAGATGAAAATGTTCTTAACGCGGATTGGTTTTGGCAGCAAAGCCGTCATTACCGGCGACCCAACCCAGATCGACCTGCCCAAGCATGTGAAATCGGGTCTGATCGATGCGCAGGAAGTGCTGCAAGGCGTGCGCGGCATTGGTATTCATCACTTTACCAGCGAAGACGTAGTGCGCCACCCGCTGGTGCAGAAAATCGTCAATGCCTACGATAAAGCCCAGCAAGCGCGTGATGCCGCCGCCGCCGAGCGCAAAGCCCAGCAACAGGCCGAGCGCGCCGCACAGGAATCCCGCGCATGATGCGCCGCGGAGTCTGTACGCTCGCCTTGCTGGCCAGCCTGCCGGCGCAGGCCATTACCCCAGCCGCGGAGCAGGAAGTGCAAGCACTACTGCGCTGGGTGGGGCAAACCGGCTGCACCTTTATCCGCAGCGGCAGCAGCTACGACGCCAAAGCGGCGCAAGAGCACCTGACGATGAAATACGGCAAGGCGCGCGACAAGATCAAAACCACGGAAGACTTTATCAACGAAGTCGCCAGCAAAAGTTACCTCACCGGCCAGCCCTACACCGTGCGCTGCGCCAACCAAGCGGAACAGCCGGCCAAAAACTGGCTGTATGCCGAACTAAAACGCCAACGAAGCAAAACATCACCATGAGCAAAACCCAACTGCGCCCGAATGTGGAAATCGACATTCAAAACGAAAGCCAGCGCTCACCCATTCCGCGCAAAAGCCTGCTACGCCGCTGGGTAAACGCGGCGCTGGCCCCAAAAATCGATCATGCGCAAATCACCTTGCGCTTTGTTGATGCCGAAGAAGGCCAAAGCCTGAATCGCGATTACCGCGGCAAAGACTACGCTACCAATGTCCTGACCTTCACCTACAGCGAAGACATGCCACACCTCCCCGATATGCCGCTGACTGGCGATCTGGTGCTGGTGGGCAGCGTGGTGGAGCGCGAAGCAATCGAGCAGGGCAAACCGCTATTGGCGCACTACTGCCATCTGATCGTGCACGGCACCTTGCACTTGCAGGGCTACGATCATCTGGAAGATGCCGAGGCCGAGACAATGGAAGCGCTGGAAACAGAAATTGTCACGTCTTTGGGTTATGATGACCCGTACCGGAGCGAAAAAGGCTGACTTCATCGCCTTTGATCTGGACTTTTTTTACTGCAAGGAGCTGTATCCACCATGGACGATGCCTCGTCCCCGAGTCCCAAGCTAAGCTGGCTTGAGCGACTCACCCATTTCCTGTTACGGGAGCCGGAAAACCGCGGCGAACTGGTTGAAATCATGCACTCGGCGTTTGAACGCCACCTCCTCGATGCCGATGCGCTCGGCATGATCGAAGGCGTGCTCAATGTCGGCGATATGCAAGTGCGCGATGTGATGGTGCCGCGCTCGCAAATGGATGTTATCGACATCAACGACACCCCCGCCGAGTTTATCCCCCGCGTTATCGAAACCGCGCACTCGCGCTTTCCGGTGATTGATGGCAGCAAAGACAATGTGGTGGGCATTTTGCTGGCCAAAGATTTGCTGCGCTATTACGCCGAAGACGTTGAATTTAATGTCCGCGATCTCCTGCGCCCAGTGGTGTATATCCCCGAAGCCAAACGGCTGAATGTGCTGCTGAAAGACTTTCGCAATAATCGCAACCATATGGCGATTGTGGTGGATGAATACGGCGGCGTGGCGGGCTTGGTGACGATTGAAGACGTCATCGAACAGATCGTTGGCGATATCGAAGACGAATACGACGACGATGATGACGAAGACCAAATCATCCCCGATCGCCGTGGCAACTGGCGCGTGAAAGGCGAAACCGAAATCGCCGATCTGAATGAGACCATCGGCAGCCACTTTAGCGATAAAGAAGTCGACACCGTGGCCGGCCTTGTGACCCTGGCCTTTGGTTGCGTGCCCAAGCGTGGCGAAGAAACCATCATCGATGGCTATCATTTCCTGGTGTTGCGCGCCGATAGCCGCCGCGTGCACTCGGTACAGATCGATAAACATCTGGAACGTCACGAAGCCGAACATTGATCACCACCCGGTCATCATCACACGGTACACTGCGGGCTGATCGTTGATCAGCCCGTTTTTATTGCCGAAGCTCACCATGCGCTGTTTTCCTGCCCGCCCCCTCTGGGCCGTTCCGTTCTTATTACTCGCTGGCGCGCTCAGTGTCGCCGGCTTTGCCCCGCTGGGGCAATTCTGGCTGCTGCCGCTTAGCCTGATGGCGTGGCTGCTGGGCATCCAGCATGCCGGTAGTACCCGGCAAGCGCTGGGCTATGGCTTGAGCTGGGGTCTGGGGTATTTTCTGGCGAACGCCAGCTGGGTTTATATCAGCCTACATACCCACGGGGGTATGCCAGTCTGGATGGCGGCGTTCTGCACCTTTGGCTTTGCACTGTTTCTCGCGCTGTTTCCCATGCTGGCAGCCGGGCTAGCCTGGCGCTGGCCCGCTGGCAAAGCACTCAAACTCGCCCTGATTGCCCCTACGCTGTTTGTACTAAGCGAATGGATACGCGGCTGGATTTTTACTGGTTTTCCGTGGGCCTCGCTGGGCGGCTCGCAATTGGCGACGCTGGGCGGGTTTTATCCGCTGATCGGCAGCTATGGCGTGGGCTGGCTGCTGGCGATCGCCAGCGGGCTCGTGCTGGCGGAACTGCGCTTGGGGGCCAGCCTGGTATTTGCGCTACTCAGCACCAGCGCCCTGCTGCAACAGATTCAGTGGACGCAGCCCACCGGCGCGCCGCTGCGAGTCAGCCTCTTGCAGGGCAATATCCCGCAATCGATGAAATGGAGCCAGGCCGCGTATCTGGATAGCCTGAATATTTATCGCGATCTCACCCAGCAAAGCCAAGGCCAGTTGATTGTGTTTCCGGAAACCGCCATTCCGGCGTTTTTCGGGGCGATTCCCGATTGGTATCTGGATGATTTACGCGCGCTGGCGCGCCAGCGCCAAGCCAGTATTATTTTTGGTACCGCCACCAGCAGCGCCGACGGGCAGCAACACTTTAATGCCGCAGTTGATCTGGCCCAGCCTACGCGCACGCCTTATGCCAAATATCATCTGGTGCCGTTTGGCGAGTATATTCCGGCGCGCGAGCTGTTTGGGGTGTTTTATCGCTACCTGAATATGCCGCTGGTGGGGCTCTCGCCAGGCGCCCCCGTGCAGCCACCATTTGCGCTGCAAGGCGGCCAGATCGCCGCCAATATCTGCTACGAAGATGCGTTTGGCAACGAAATCCGCCGCAATGCCATCAATGCCACGCTGCTGGTCAACCTCACCAATATGGCCTGGTTTGATGGCTCGTGGGCGGCGGAGCAGCACGCCGAAATGGCCCGCGCCCGCGCGCTGGAAAACGGCCGCTATCTGATCCGCGCCACCAACACCGGTAAAACCGCGATTATCAATCCGCGCGGCGAGCTGGTGAGCAGTCTACCCGCACAAACCCGCGGCGTACTCAATGGCACTGTGCGCCATCAGATCGGCACCACGCCCTATCAGCGCTGGGGCGATACGCCGGTCATTGTGGGCTGGGCGCTGGCGCTACTTGCCTTGGCGCTTTATACATACCGCCAGCGGTATCGGCCTAGAAAGCAGGCGATCTAGGCCCTACAACGACATACCCCTGCAACACCAAGCTATGCCTGTTGCATGAATCTTGCACCGCCCAGCGCTAGCGCGGCCAGCCAGCGCCAGTTCGGAGTAAGATCTAGGCAGAACATTCACTAGGATGGCGAGATGCTGGGGCGCTGGGTAATTTCTGCACTATTGCTGCTGTGTGCGGCACTGGCCACGGCCAACCCCGTGGTGGTGCGCATGCGCCCGCCGCAAGGCAGCGCCGACACCAGCCACGCCTACTTCATTGGCCTCGCCCAACTGGCCTTGGACAAAACCGCCAGCCAAGGCCCGGCGCGGATTCAGCTGATCCGTGCAGACATGTCGCAAAACCGCGCACTACTGGAGCTCAGCCAGGGCGATGTCATTGATCTGGATTGGGCCGGTACCGATCGCGAGCGCGAGCAAATGCTGCGCCCGATTCGCATCCCGCTGCTGGGGGGCTTACTGGGCTATCGCGCACTGGTGATCCGCAAAGCGGATAAAGCCCGCTTTGACCGGATCAAGAGCGTTCAAGAGCTGGCCAAACTCACCGGCATTCAGGGCGCCCAGTGGCCCGACACGGCGATTTTGCGCCATGCGGGGCTCAAGCTCGAAACCCCGCCGCGCTTTGAAATGATGTACCCGATGCTACTGAATCGCCGCGCCGATTATTTCCCGCGCGGGCTCAACGAGGTGTACGCCGAAGTGGCGGGGCTCAAGCGCAGTGAGCTGATGATCTACGATCAGCTCTTGCTGGTGTATAAACTGCCGATGTATTTTTTCACCGCCAAACGCAATGAAGCCTTGGCGAAGCGGATTGAGCAAGGCCTGCGGCTCGCGGTGGACGATGGTAGCTTGCTGGAATACATGAAAAACCACCCGGTAACCGCACCGGTGTTTCCGCTGAGCAAATATCGCACCGCACGCAAACTGCAGCTCACCAACCCGAACCTGCCCGCAGAAACCCCGCTGCACGACAGCAGCCTGTGGCTGAAAATCGAGTGACGCGCTGAGCATACGCAGCATCAACCTCAGCACTTGCCACGTGGCCAGTCACGCAGCCACACCATGTCATCCGCGAGCGGCATAAAAAAACAAACCGCCCGTAGGCGGTTGCAGATTAAAATATCAAACCCACTCGCGAAGCGCAGCTTCCGGCTTACTTTTTACTGGGTGAATTCACGATCCGGGTTTTCGCCAGCCGATCATGCAATAACTGGCCGTCGGCATCACAACGGGCTGTAATCCACGGCACGCAAAACCAAATACTGCCCAGCCACGCCAGCCAATGGTATTGCGGGTAATAAATCGCCAGCACCCACAGCGGCAACAGCGGCGCATAAAAAGCTGTGGCCACCGCAAAGCGAATACTGGCCTGCCGCCAGCTTAACTCGCCCGTGAGTGGGGCCACGCGCATCCGCCAAGTCATCATCGCCAGCGTTTGCCCGCGCGTCCAACACCAACCAAAGTAGGCATAACACACCGCAAGCACCCATACCCCGTTGAGTATGCGCGCCCATAGCGCATCAGATAAGTGCTCTGGCGTGATACCCAGCAAAAGCTGCATCAACCCCTGAAAGACGCCCTCGGCAATCAGCAAGACCGCCGCCAACAGCAGCAGCTCATAAATAAAGGCCACCAGTCGGCGGCCCCAGGCAGCAGCGCCTAAATGCGCTTCAAAATGCTCATCCGGTTTCAAGTGCAAACTCCGACCGCGGTGCGGCCTTAAACATCATCCAAACTATCGTACAACACTTCGTCCACCAGCTGCTGTGTCAGTTCCAGATTACTGGCCGGGCGCAGCGGCGTTTGCTGCTGCCACCACACGGCCGCCAACACCAGTCCAAGTACCAGCGCCGCGCCAGCCAGCGGATGCCGCCCTGCCCAACTCAGCACCGCGCCATGCGCCGCCACGGCGGGTTGTTGCGCTTGCCGGCGCGCCTGCGCCAGCGCCGCTTGCACGCGCGTCTGGGGTTGCGCCGAGCGCAAGGCCGCACTTAAGCGCGCGCCAATTTGATCGGGGGTTTGCTGATTCATAGTGTGACTCCTTGCTCGCGCAGCCACGCGGCCAAAGTGTGGCAGGCCCGCGAGCAGTGCGTTTTTACACTGCCCGCCGAACATCCCATCACCGCCGCCGTTTCGGCTACATCCAGCTCTTCCCAATAACGCAGCAGAAAGGCTTCCCGTTGACGCGCCGGCAAGCGCGCCAAGCCTGCTTCGATGAGTGCAATATGCTGTTTGCTATTGAGCCAGCTGGCCGCATCGGCCCGCTCATCAACGGCGCCGGGCAAATACTCCAGCGGATCAGATTCGTCCGTATCTTGCGGGCCGCCGCCCAGAGCCGAAAACAGCGTCTGCCACAGATTGCGTACCCGCGTGCGCCGCTGGGCATCGCGAATGGTGTTTTGCAAAATTCGCTGAAACAGCAAAGGCCATTCAGTGGCGGGTTTGTCGGCGTAATGGCTGGCGAGTTTAAACATCGCATCCTGCACCACATCCAGCGCCGCCTGCTCATCACGCAGGGCGATCCAGGCTTGCCGCCAGGCCCGTTGCTCGACCTCACGCAAAAAGGCATCCAGCGTCACCGCAGAAGACAATTGGTTTCCTTTTGTAAAGCGCAGCGAAATATCGCAGCAAAAACAAGGGCATTGATACTAGCAAACCCCAATAGAAACGGCCAGAAAAACTTGCCAACGCCGCCGCCATCGGGTAACTTTAGAGGCCTACACCAAGTCACACCCCGCTGCCCGATGACGTTAAGCGTTGCGAGCAGCACCGGATCGCTTGCGCCAATGCATCAAGCTCGTATCTCAAACAGGCCAAAAGCCTGTATTCTGGCGCCAAAGCTCGGTATAAATGAGGCTTTGCTGGCCGACTGCGTAAGCCGTCTGGCTGCACTGACCCGCCCCGCGGATGAATACGCACGCCTGTGCGTGAGGGGTATCGCTCCCATGGCGAGCGGATTGCCGCAGAACATGACCGATCAACATTGACTCAGGACGAAAACCGATGGAAATTTCGGGCGCAGAAATTCTGGCGCGGTGTCTGGCAGAAGAAAACGTAGAGTTCGTTTTCGGCTACCCGGGCGGCGCGGTTTTGGAAATCTATGATGCGATTTTCAAACAAGACAAATTCAAACACGTGCTGGTGCGTCACGAGCAAGCTGCCGTTCACGCAGCCGACGCTTACTCACGTTCTTCTCACAAAATCGGTGTCGCCCTGGTGACTTCCGGCCCTGGCGCCACCAACGCCATTACCGGCATTGCCACCGCCTATATGGATTCGATTCCGATGGTGGTGATTTCCGGCCAGGTGGGCACGCCTATGATCGGCTCGGATGCCTTCCAGGAAGTCGACATGGTCGGCTGTTCACGCCCGATCGTGAAACACAATTTCTTGGTGAAAGATGTCAAAGACATCGCGCCAACCGTGAAAAAAGCCTTCCATATCGCCACCACTGGCCGGCCAGGCCCGGTTGTGATCGATATTCCGAAGGACATCACCATTCACAAAGCGGTATTCGAATACCCGAAATCGGTTTCGATTCGCAGCTACAATCCGCCGACCAAAGGCCACCCAGGGCAGATCAAAAAAGCCGCCCAAATGCTGGCCGAAGCCAAACGCCCCTTCATCTACGTGGGTGGTGGTGCGGTGCTGGGCAATGCCTCAGCCGAAGTCACCGAGCTGGTACGCCTGCTGAATGTACCGTGTACCAATACCCTGATGGGCTTGGGCGCCTACCCTGGCACCGATGATAAATTCGTCGGCATGCTGGGTATGCACGGCACCTACGAAGCCAATATGGCCATGCAATACGCCGACACGATCATTGCGATCGGCGCGCGTTTTGATGACCGCGTGATTTCATCGCCAGCGCACTTTGCATCGCAAGCCAAGCGCATCGTGCACATCGATATCGATCCATCCTCGATCGCTAAACGCGTGAAAGTCGATGTACCGATCGTGGGTGATGTAAAAGAAGTACTGAAAGACCTGATCGCCGTACTGAAAGAAGGCAATCTGCGCCCGAACGAGAAAGCCCTGAGCGCATGGTGGGATCAGATCAACGATTGGCGCAAACCTAACAGCCTGTGGTACGAGCCGCACGACACCATCATCAAGCCACAGTTTGTGATTCAGAAACTGTGTGAAGTGACCGGTGGCGATGCGATCATTACCTCGGACGTAGGCCAGCACCAGATGTTTGCCGCGCAATACTACAAATTTAACCGCCCACGCCAGTGGATTAACTCGGGCGGCTTGGGCACGATGGGCTTTGGCCTGCCAGCCGCGATGGGCGCGCAATTGGCCAACCCCGATGCAACCGTGGCCTGCGTGACTGGCGAAGCGTCAATCCAGATGAATATTCAGGAATTGTCGACCTGCAAGCAGTACCACACGCCAGTGAAAATCATTAACCTGAACAACGGTTATCTGGGCATGGTGCGCCAGTGGCAAGAGTTCTTCTACGGCACGCGCTATTCCGAGTCGTATGTGGATGCCCTGCCCGACTTTGTGAAACTGGCCGAAGCCTATGGCCACGTTGGTATGCGTATCGATAAGCCAAGCGACGTGGAAGGCGCGCTGCGCGAAGCCTTTGCCCTGAAAGAGCGCCTGGTGTTTATGGATTTCCTGACCGATCAGAAAACCAACGTATTCCCGATGGTGCAAAACGGTAAGGGCCTGAGCCAGATGGATCTGCCACCGCATATGCAAAACATGCAGCTGGTGCCTTTTGAAAACAACCGTGACTACGGCAACCTGTGCTAAGGAGAGATGAAGCATGCGTCACATTTTGTCTGTCCTGATTGAAAATGAAGCCGGCGCCCTGTCGCGCGTTACCGGGCTGTTTTCGGCCCGCGGTTACAATATTGACTCGCTAACGGTGCAAACCACCGAAGATCCCACCATGAGCCGGATGACGATTGTTACCCACGGCTCGGAAGATGTGATCGAGCAAATCACCAAGCAGCTCAACAAGCTGATCGAGGTGGTAAAAGTGATCGACCTGAACGAGGCTGATCACATCGAGCGCGAACTGATGCTGATCAAAGTACGCGCCACCGGCAAAGATCGCGAAGAAATGAAACGGATGGCGGATATCTTCCGCGGCCGCATCATCGATGTCACCGAAAAAAGCTACACCATCGAATTGACCGGCACGGGTGAAAAACTCGACGCCTTTATCAAGGCGCTGGATCAGTCGGTGATTCTGGAAACCGTGCGCACCGGCGCCTCCGGCATTGGTCGCGGCGAACGCATTCTAAAACTATAAGCAGGGTATATGCCTGTAGAGCACCACAGGCAAGACCTGCAGAGCAATACCCATAAGCAGCCAACCACAAGTTTTCACGCCAGACAAAGCAACGAGGCGCGGGAACTTTGGGTTTAACACTGACAAGCATTATCTAATACTAAGCAAAGGAAGCATCATCATGGCATTGAACGTTTACTACGATAAAGACACCAACCCAGAAATCATCAAAGGCAAAAAAGTAGCCATCATTGGTTACGGCTCACAAGGCCACGCCCACGCTTGTAATCTGAAAGATTCAGGCGTTGATGTGACTGTTGGTCTGCGCGCTGGCTCAGCCACTGTAAAAAAAGCTGAAGCCCACGGCCTGAAAGTAACCGACGTTAAAACTGCAGTGGCCGGCGCTGACGTAGTAATGATCCTGACTCCGGACGAGTTCCAGTCAAAACTGTACAAAGAAGAAATCGAGCCAAACATCAAGCAAGGCGCGACTCTGGCCTTCGCTCACGGCTTCGCGATTCACTACAACCAAGTTGTGCCACGCAAAGACCTCGACGTCATCATGATCGCGCCGAAAGCACCAGGCCACACTGTACGTTCAGAATTCGTACGCGGCGGCGGCGTACCTGACCTGATCGCGATCTTCCAAGACGCGACTGGCAAAGCCAAAGACGTGGCATTGTCTTACGCCTGGGGCGTGGGCGGCGGCCGCACTGGTATCATCGAAACCACCTTCAAAGACGAAACTGAAACTGACCTGTTCGGCGAACAAGCCGTACTGTGTGGTGGCGCGGTTGAACTGGTGAAAATGGGCTTCGAAACCTTGGTTGAAGCCGGCTACGCACCAGAAATGGCGTACTTCGAGTGTCTGCACGAGCTAAAACTGATCGTTGACCTGATGTTCGAAGGCGGTATCGCGAACATGAACTACTCGATCTCTAACAATGCTGAATACGGTGAATACGTCACTGGCCCACGCGTGATCAACGAAGAATCTCGCAAAGCGATGCGTCAAGCGCTGAAAGACATCCAAACTGGTGAATACGCTAAGCAATTCATCCTGGAAGGCCAAACTAACTACGCTTCAATGACTGCAGCGCGTCGTAACAACGCAGCGCATGGCATCGAAGTAGTAGGCGGCAAACTGCGCGCGATGATGCCTTGGATTCAAGCGAACAAGATCGTTGACCAATCTAAAAACTAATTTCGTCGCTGCAATACGCTAGGGGCAAGGCAATAAAATGTCTTCGCTGCGGCGCTCGCGTACTTCACGTACACGTCGCCCCTAGCTTCGCGCCCCAGCGTATTTCGCAAACGAAATCGTAGTTGATAAAAAAACCGGCTAAACGCCGGTTTTTTTATATCGCAAGATTCTTGGGTGAGACTCAAGTCAGTCCACTAACACTACAGAGCTGCACATACCCGCCCAAGTATTACCACCAAAGCAAAGCCAATCAATTATTAGCCGACAATACCCCTAGATAGCGATCATGAATTCGCTGCCATTGCCCGCTGCGCTGCAAGCGTTCAATCCCGCGATCCACCACCGCCTTCACCGGCACCGCCTCAGCTAGGCGTTTGCTGATCAACACATGAAAAGCGCGCGTGGGCACAATTGGGTCGGGCACATAGGCGAGCTCGCGCCAATCCAGCAAGCCTTGCTGCGCCATCATCCGTACCACTTCGACCTGCTCCAGCGCCAAATGAAACCGCCCGGCTTGCAGCATACGCAGCAGCATTTCGCGGTCGCGCGCGCTGGTGTCGATGCGCACCAGGCCCTGATACTGGTCATAGTTAAAACCCAGCACGCCCCCCAGACGAAAGCCTTGCATGCTATCACGGTCGGTAACTCGGGGCGGAATGCGGAAACGGTCTTTACGGTAAAACAGTGCCAGATGGGTTTCGTAGAGCTCATCACTATAGAGCGCGTATTGCGCGCGGTCGCTGCGATAAGACGCATTGGGCACCAGATCAACCTGCCCGGCTTCCAGCTCTGCCAGGCAGCGGCGCCACGGGCGGATCACGTGCTCGGGGCGAATGCCGGCATGCCAGAGGATGTCGGTGAGCATCTCGACGGCAATCCCGCGCACCGCGCCGTTGTCTTCAATCATCAGATACGGCGGCTTTTCACCCTCTTCCCAGCACACGCGCAAGCTGCTGGGCAGCGCCATTGCCGTGGCGGCCAAACCCAGCCAGCAACAGACGGCAACAAAGATGCGGCGCATGTGGTGTTCTCCAGGATCAGATCAATATACCCAAATCAGTATAGCCCCAGAAAGCACCACAGATATTACACTGCGGCAAATACCCCTTATGCTGCCATCATTTCGCCCAATCGTACCGGCCGCGCAGCCACCCAGTCGGGCGCGAAGGCTGGCGTGCCCGGCTGAAAGAGCAACACGACGGTCGAACCAAGCAGGAAACGGCCCATTTCTTCGCCTTTTTCCAGCACGATTTGCTGGTCGAGATAGCTCTTGCGCCATACCGCATTGGCCCGTGGCGGATTCACCACGCCATGCCAGACGGTAGCCATACTGCCCACGATGGTGGCCCCCACCAGCACCAGCGCAAACGATCCGAATTCGGAATCAAACATGCACACCACCCGCTCATTGCGCGCAAACAGCGCATCAACGCCACGGGCAGTCGCCGGATTAACCGAATACAGCTCGCCGGGCACATAAATCATCTCGGTTAGCCGCCCACGGCATGGCATATGGATACGGTGATAATCTTTGGGGCTGAGATAAATGGTGGCAAACTGGCCATCGCGAAAAGGCGCGGCCAACGCGGCATCCCCGCCGAGCAAGGCCGTGGCGGTGTATTGCCTGCCCTTGGCCTGAAAAATCTGTTCTTGCTCGATTTTGCCCAGCTGGCTAATCGCGCCATCCACCGGACACACCAGCGGCACAGAGTCTATCGGCCGGGCGCCGGCTTTGAGTGGCCGAGTAAAAAATTCGTTGAAAGTGGCGTAGCTGGCGGGATCGGGATTGGCCGCTTCCGCCATGTTGACCTGATACTTGGCGATAAACGACTTGATCACTTGCGTGGTCAGGCTACCAGCCTGCCGGCCGGCCAGATTACCCAGCAACTCGGTGAGGAGACGTTTGGGTAAAACGTGTTGAAGCGCTACAAACAAACGATCTGACACCACAGCCCCTTAGCCGCAACGGCCTCTATCAATCAAAGCGGCAATTATACCGCAGCCACCCCGCCCCACGCAGACAAACCCTGTCAGCCCGCCTGCGGCTCGGTTACAATCGACCATCCCGCTAGTAGGCCGACCGCCGAGGTTAGAGCAATGCAACAAAAACCCGCGCTGAATCTGCGCCGCCAAAGTATTTACCTGCTTCCCAATTTATTCACGCTGGCTGCTTTGTTTGGTGGCTTTTATGCCATCGTACAGGCGATGAACGGCAAATTTGAGCAAGCCGCGTTGGCGATTTTCGCCGCCATGATCCTTGATGGCCTGGATGGGCGCGTGGCCCGCATGACGCACACCCAATCCGAATTTGGCGCGCAATTCGATAGCCTATCCGACATGGTGTCGTTTGGCGTGGCGCCAGCGCTAGTGATGTATGAATGGGCACTCTCACCCTTTGGCAAATTTGGCTGGGCGGTTGCCTTTATCTACTGCGCCGGTGCGGCGCTGCGCCTGGCCCGCTTCAATACCAATATTCAGGTGGTGGATAAACGTTTTTTCCAGGGCCTACCTAGCCCGGCGGCGGCGGCCCTGGTGGCAGGGCTGGTGTGGATCAATATCGAATACCACGATGATTTACTGCATCTGGCCGAGCTCATGCCGTATGCCGCACTGCTATTTACGCTGTTTGCCGGTCTGACCATGGTATCGAATGTGCCCTTTTGGAGCTTTAAAGAGCTACATATGCGCAAAACCGTGCCGTTTATGTCGCTGCTGATTGCCACCCTCGTGCTGGTGATCGGCGCCTCACGCCCGGCGCTGGTGTTGTTTAGTTTCTTCATTTGCTACGCAGCCTCAGGCTATCTGTACTGGCTGTGGCGCTTTATCATCAAGCCTCGCACCAAGCAAAATCAGACATAATGTCTAATTTTTAATTTAAAGTCGAACCACGTGGCGCCAAAATCACATTGGCGCCATTTTTTTGCGCAAAATATTTGACTCAATGTCGAACAAATCGTACTCTAAACACATCAACGCGGAGAAACACCCCATGTCATTGGACATTGAACGTCTAATCGCCGATTTCGGCGGCCCGAGCAACCTGGCCGAAGCTCTGAATGCCATGTTTCCGGATGACCCGGTGTCCCGCGCTGCAATTTATAAATGGCGTGAACGCGGCAGCTTGCCCCTCACCCAAGTGGACAAGCTGGCTCAATTGGCTACCCGCCAAGGCCGCACTTTGAATATCCAGCACTATATGCGCAGCACATCCGCTGCCTCATTCAGTCAACAGGAGCACACCATGAGTAATACCCGTTTGGTTATTTTTGACACCACCTTGCGCGATGGCGAACAGTCGCCCGGCGCCTCAATGACCAAAGAAGAAAAAATCCGGATTGCTCGCCAGCTGGAAAAACTCGGCGTGGATGTGATTGAAGCCGGCTTTGCCGCCGCCAGCCCTGGTGATTTTGATGCCATCAAAACCATCGCCGGCATTATCGAAAACAGCACCGTCTGTTCGCTCGCTCGCGCCAACGAGCGGGATGTACGTGCAGCCGGCGAAGCCATCAAAGACGCCAAACGCGGCCGGATTCATACCTTTATTGCCACCAGCCCGATTCATATGCAGCACAAATTGCGCATGGAACCGGATCAAGTGGTTGAAGCCGCCGTTAAGGCGGTGAAAATTGCCCGCGAATACACCACGGATGTGGAGTTTTCCGCGGAAGACGCATTGCGCTCAGACATCGACTTTCTGGCCCGCATTTTTGGTGCCGTCATCGAAGCCGGCGCCACCACCTTGAACGTACCGGATACCGTGGGTTATGCCGTACCACAAAAAACCGAAGCGTTTTTCCGCGAGCTGATAGCGAAAACGCCGGGTGGCGATAAAGTGATCTGGTCAGCGCACTGTCACAATGATTTGGGCATGGCGGTAGCCAATTCACTGGCCGCCGTCTTGGGTGGTGCGCGCCAAGTGGAATGCACGATTAACGGTCTGGGCGAGCGCGCCGGTAATGCCGCGATGGAAGAAATCGTGATGGCCACCCGCACCCGCAAAGACATCTTCGGCGTGGAAACCCGCATCGATACCACGCAAATTGTGCCGACCAGCAAATTGGTCTCCACGATCACCGGCTATCCGGTACAACCGAACAAAGCGATTGTCGGCGCCAATGCGTTTGCGCATGAATCCGGCATTCACCAAGATGGCGTGCTGAAACATCGCGAAACCTACGAAATCATGAGCGCCGAATCAGTGGGCTGGAGCACCAACCGCCTTACACTGGGCAAATTGTCGGGCCGCAATGCCTTCCGCACCAAGCTGCAGGAATTGGGCATCGAGATCGCCAGCGAAGAAGCACTGAACGCCGCCTTCGCGCGCTTTAAAGAATTGGCGGATAAAAAGCGCGAAATTTTCGACGAAGATTTGCATGCCTTAGTATCTGACGAGCTGATCTCGATCGAGCAAGAGCACTTCAAGCTGGTGTCACTGAAAGTGGTCTCAGAAACCGGTGAAACACCGCAGGCCGAGCTGGTAATGACCGAGGCGGGCCAAGAGCGTCGCGCCTTGGCGCATGGCGATGGCACGGTGGATGCGACCTTCAAAGCCATCGAATCGCTGATCAACAGCGGCGCCGAATTGCAGTTGTATTCAGTGAATGCCATCACGGCCGGCACCGACAGCCAAGGTGAAGTTACGGTTCGCCTGGCCAAAGATGGCCGGATCGTGAATGGCCAAGGCGCGGATACCGACATTATTGTTGCCAGCGCGAAAGCCTATATTTCTGCGCTGAATAAAATTAATAACAACGCCGAGCGCGTGCACCCGCAACCAGTTTAAGGGCTACGCCCCACAGGTTTGCCACAACGGGAACGAAATGATGTACCCGATCATTTCGTGAAACCAAGGCCATAAGCCCGCCGTTTCACACTCAAAGCTGACTTGACCCGAGCCAGCCCTAGGTCGCCCACCGCAAAAACAAAGCCCCGCCTGATCGGCGGGGCTTTTATTTGCTTCGATTTAATTTGCTTAGGAGGCAGATTGCTGCTCGGCATACTGCGCCAATAGACTTGGGCGCGAATATTTGGCGTACAAGTTAGCGCTCGCATAACTCACCACGGCCAACACCACCTGCAACAGCGCCAAAACCTGGCCCAGCCCCTGCTCGGCATACGCCCGCATAATTCCTTCCAGCAACCACAGCAGCACAAACATGGTGTACCACTGAAAGGTGTAACGCCGGCCATGCAAGAGACCGCGCAGTGGCAGCAACATAATCAGCGCCTTCGCCGCCAACCATGACCCCCCGGGGTATAGCGGTGAAAGCCATAGCTCCCATAGCATGGTGAGCAATACCATGGCCAGTACACAAGCAACCGTGAGCCACTGCCAGATTGGCAACTGCTTGGGTGATAAACTCATGCCGCCCCCTGCATCAGCTGGCGAGCCACTTCGGCCAGCCGCTTGCCCTGCGCAATACACAGTTGGCGCTCCGCCTCAGAGATCGGCTGGCTGGAATCCGTACCCGCCCAATGACTAGGGCCATAAGGGGTGCCGCCGGTAGTGGTCGAGAGCAAGGCGCTTTCTGAATAAGGCGTACCAACGATCAACATGCCGTGATGTAACAGCGGCAACATCATGGTGATCAGCGTGGATTCATTGCCGCCATGCAAGGTACCAGAGCTGGTAAACACCGACGCGGGCTTGCCAATCAAGGTGCCTTGCAGCCATTCGGCGATGGTGGAATCCCAAAAATACTTCATCGGTGCAGCCATATTGCCAAACCGGGTCGGGCTACCCACGGCAATACCGACGCATTCTTGTAAATCGGCGAGCTCTACATAGGGCGCCCCAGCTGCGGGAATAGCCGACTCTGTCGCTTCACAGACGGTAGAAATGCGGGGCACGGTACGCAAACGCGCCTGCATGCCCGGCACGCTATCGATACCACGGGCAATCAGCTGCGCCATTTGCCGCGTGGCACCATGCGTGGAGTAATACAAGACCAGAATATCGCTCATGATCGGGCTCATAGAAAGTTTGCGGTATTATAAAGGGATTCTGTCGGTATAAAGTGATGATGACTGCTTCCAGCCCCCTGCCCCTGTGGCGCCGAGTTTTGGGTTTTAGCCGCTTTGTTGGCCAGCGCCTCGTGGCTGATCGCTGCCTGAATACCGCGGGCAGCCTTACCTACACCAGCCTACTGGCTTTAGTACCGCTATTTACGATTGCACTGACGGTGATCTCGGCCTTCCCGATGTTCAGCGGGCTGAGTAGCCGTTTTCGTGGTTTTATCATTTCCAATCTGGTTCCCGATGCCGCCGGCAAAGTCGTGGGTGTGTATATGCGGCAATTTGCCGACAACGCCGATCGCCTCACGGCCTTCGGGATGATTGGTTTGCTGGCCACCGCGATCTTGTTGATGACCACGATTGAAAAATCGGTGAACGACATTTGGCGCGTTCGGCGGCAACGCAAGCTATTGCCGCGCACGCTAACCTACTGGGCCACCCTAACCCTGGCGCCATTACTGATCGGCTTAAGCCTTTCACTCACCAATTGGATTTCGAATCAGGCTGGGGGCTTTGCCAGTGGTTTTGATTTCAGCTTGATCAAAATCGGGCCGCCACTCTTGGTGTTCTGCTCGCTGACGCTGCTGTACATGGCCCTGCCCAATTGCTTCGTACCGCGCCATCACGCCACGACTGCAGCACTGATCACCACAGCACTACTGGAGGTCATGAAATGGCTGTTTGCACTGTACTTGAAACAATTTGGCACGTACAAACTCGTCTATGGCGCTTTCGCCAGCTTTCCGATCTTTTTGCTGTGGCTGTATGTCTGCTGGGTGATCGTCCTGACGGGGGCAGTGATTTCTGCGACGCTCTCCTACTGGCACAATGATGGTTGGCAATGGAGCCAGCACCATGGCACCCGCTTTGAGCAAGCGATGAGTATTTTGGCCGAGTTAGCCAAGGCGCATACGAATTCTTATATTCTGCACATCGATGAACTGCGCAAACGGGTGGGATTAGGCGTCGATGCGACGCAAAACCTGCTCGACCAAATGGCCGAAAAAGGCTGGGTGGAATCCAACCGCGATGGGCAATGGTTTTTGGCTGGTAGTGCCGCCAATATCGGGCTGGATCAGGTATTCGAGCTGATCGTTAGCCCGCTCAGCACCGAAGAAAAAAGCGGCCTGACCTTGCCGCTCGACAAGGCCAAAGCCGCTTTAGCGATTTCACTGGCCGATTATTTAGCTGCGCAGCCCGCTGCCAACGCGGCATCAATTGCAGATTCTGGCAGCTCGCCAATATAAGCTTCACCCAGCTGGCGTAGCAGAATGAATTTGATCTTGCCAGCATCTACTTTCTTATCTTGCGCCATTAGGGCCTTATAGCGCGCGGCGCCAAGATCAGGGGCCACCACTGGTAAACCGGCAGCCAAGAGTAGGTTTGTCACGCGGGCAACATCTGCGGCCGCCAGCTGCCCCAGCGCTTGCGAAGCATGTGCAGCCAACACCATCCCTGCGGCAACCGCTTCACCATGCAACCAAGCGCCATACCCTAAGCCCGCTTCAATAGCATGCCCAAAGGTATGGCCAAGATTCAGCAATGCCCGCTGACCGGTTTCTTTTTCATCAGCGGCGACAATTCGCGCTTTGTTCAAACAGCAGCGTTCGATGGCATAAGCCAAGAGATCGTCCTGCCGCGCCATCACGCCCTGAATATTCGCCTCAAGCCAGAGCAAAAACTCAGGGTCATCAATAAACGCGTACTTAATTACCTCGGCCATACCGGCGCTAAATTCGCGATCCGGCAAGGTGCTTAAAGTGTCCAAATCGGCCAACACAAGCTTGGGCTGATAAAAAGCGCCAATCATGTTTTTACCCAGCGGATGATTGATCGCCGTCTTGCCACCCACGGAAGAATCAACCTGCGCGAGCAAGGTGGTCGGGATTTGAATGAAGGGGACGCCGCGCTGATAAATTGCAGCAGCAAAGCCAGTCATATCGCCAATCACCCCACCACCAAGGGCGATTAAGGAGGTTTTCCGCTCCGCACGCTCGGTGAGTAGCGCATCCATAATTTGATTTAGCGATTCCCAGGTTTTGTATTGCTCACCATCGGGAAGAATGATGGCCTGTACTGTGACGCCCTTGGCTTCTAGCACTTGTTTTAACTGCGGCAAATAAAGTGGCGCAACAGTCTCATTGCTAACAATCGCTACCCGCGGCTGCGCAAGCTGAGCCACAATCAATTCGGCTTGGGCGAGCAATCCACGACCAATGTGGATGTTGTATGGGGCGTGAGCAATATCTACCGGCACAATGTGGGTCATTGGTTCTTTTCCAGTTCTTTAATCAGTAGTTGCAGCAGTGAATTGACACTTTGGTTGCTAGTGTCGATAACCAGATCGGCCACTTCACGATAAAGAGGATCACGGATAGCAAACAGCTCGGCTAAGCGTGCTTTGGGATCGGCGGTCTGCAGTAAAGGCCGGTTTTTATCGTGGCAGGTGCGTTGATATAGTTCGTCAGGCGATGCGCAGAGGTAAATCACATAACCATTACGCCGCAGACATGCCCGGTTGTCCGGATTGAGTACCGCACCACCGCCGGTGGCCAGCACGATATTCTGCAGCCGGGTGAGTTCAGCAATCGCTTCAGCCTCGCGCGCACGAAAACCCGCCTCGCCTTCAAGTTCGAAAATCGTCGGGATACGGGCACCGGTTCTAGCCTCGATTTCATGATCAGAATCATGAAAAGTTTTGCCACTCGCCTTCGCTAAGGCTCGCCCCACGGTTGTTTTGCCGGCCCCCATGAGGCCGACCAAAAAAAAATTGCCTGGCATTTTCATACCAGGCATTTTACTTGAATCACTGCTGCTAGGCGATGATCTACACCGCCTACGCAACAATTAGCGCAGCGTCAGATCTGACTGTAGTACCCGTGGAGTCAAGAAGATCAGTAACTCACGCTTTTGAGTACTTTGTGCACGATTTTTGAAGAGATTGCCCACTACAGGGATATCCCCCAGCATTGGTACCTGAGTTACGGTGTTGGTCGTATCTTCGATGTAGATACCGCCGATAACAACCGTGCCACCATTCTCCACCAAAACCTTAGTCTTAATTTGCTTGGTATTGATGGCTGGACCGCTGAGGGTATTCTCACCGCGGCTGTCTTTATTCACAGCCACATCCATGAACACATTGCCATCAGGCGTGATTTGAGGCGTCACTTTCAAAGACAGGGTTGCCTTCTTGAAGGACACAGTCGATGCACCATTCTGTGAAGACTCAGAGTAAGGAATCTCTTGACCATCTTCAATCACTGCCTCTACTTGATCTGCAGTGACTAGGCGCGGACTAGAAACAATCTTTCCCTTGCCGTCTTGTTCCAGTGCACTCAGCTCCAAACCGAGCAAGCCATCAGAACCCGCTACCATCATGGCGATCGAAGCTGGATTGAAACCACCAATTGCTGCAGCAGGAAGGCTAACTTGGGGCGTATTCCCAGCTAAGGCTGGGCCAGGATAACTTTCACCTCCAGTCGTTTTATAGTCTTTCGTAGTCAAGCCACCCGCCGCTCCATAATCTTTCTTCATGTACAGGCCATGAAACTTCACCCCCAAGTTGCGGCTAAAACCATCTTCAGCCTCAACGATGCGCGCTTCAATCATGACTTGCCGCACAGGAATGTCTGTCTTCGCAATCAATTCACGAATCTGCTCCAGTTTGGATGGAATATCCTGCACAATCACCTGATTAGTACGCGGTACGATAACAGCACTACCCCGAGGAGAAAGCAATTTTTGCTTATCGTCAGTAAGTACCGTTTTCATCTCATCGGCTTTGGTATATTTCAGCGAGAAATATTCTGTACGGGTAGGTTCGAGCTCGGCTATTTGCTTTTTAGCTTCCAGCTCTTGCTTCTCTTTAGATGCTAGCTCATCACGTGGTGCAATCCACATTACGTTGCCAGATTTGCGCTGATCCAGACCTTTGGCTTGCAAGATAATATCCAGGGCTTGATCCCATGGCACATCTTTAAGCCGCAGAGTGAGTGCGCCATTCACCGTATCGCTGGTGATAATGTTCATGCCGGTGAATTCGGCAATCACTTGCAGCACGGTACGAATCTCAACGTTCTGGAAATTAAGTGAGAGTTTCTCGCCCTTATAATTTGGCTTGCTTTGCGCTGATTTTTTAGCGTCACTGGTATCGCGTACCTCAACAACAAAGCGATTTTCAGTTTGATAGGCCGAATACTCCCAAGTACCTTTTGGCTCAATCAGCATTTTCACTGTCTCGCCTTGGCTAAAGGTATCTACACGCTGGATCGGGGTACCGAAGTCCGCCACATCCAAACTTCGCTCCAACGTTTTGGGCAAACCCACTTTAGAAAATTCAACCAGTAGTTTTTTGCCTTGTTGGCGAATATCAATCCCGACATTTGAGCTGGATAAATCAATAATCACTTTACCCTCGCCCGATGAACCGCGGCGAAAGTCAATATCCTGAATACCCTCACGTTTGCCCGTTGCTTTTGATTCGGCAAATTGAGTGCCCGCTCTCACTGGTGCAGCATCTTTTGCCGTGGTGGCACCAGCTGCCCCATCAACAGAAATTAGCAAGGCATTGCCATCAACTTTTGTTTCATAGGCGGCCGGTTTTTGCAAATTAAATACCAGCCGTGTTCGGCCAGTACCTTCGGCAATATTAATCAGGCGCAAGGCGGCGCCATTGACCTGCACTGAGCTTTTTCCCGCTTGATTCGCTGTATTGGCAAAGTCAAACGCTATCCGAGGAGGGGTATTGACTGAGAAGCTTGTGGGCGTAGGAGGTGTACCACTAAACATCACCTTAACAATCTGCTTTTCTGCACTGACATTACTCACTTCAATACCAGTAATATTTGCAGCCTCAGCTGCCAATGCCAGCGGAGTCCACAACAGCAGCGCAACCTTCGCGAAACCACCGAGAATTCTAGTTAAAGTCATTTTTTCTGCTCCGCGTCATCCAGACCCAAGGTTGTGGTGCGCTCAACCCAATCCCCACCACTATCTTCAACAATTTCTTTTAGGGTAATTTCGGTTTCAGTTACCTTGGTAACCATACCAAAATCCTGCCCCATGTAGCTTCCCGTTTTTACTCGGTAAAGATTACCATCCGGAGCCTTCACCAGAGCCTGAATAGTTTTGCCTTGTTGCAAGGTACCAACCATTCTTAATTTTTCCAGATCGTAGTTTTCAAGCACTTCTTTAGGACGATTCGTATTTGGAGCGATACCACCCGTCCCAGCTTTCTTTGCCAGCTCCATTTTACTTGGCCGAAATGGATCGGGCAGAGAAAATGCTTCATATGCAAAAGGCTGATAGGGCTTAACCTCCGGCAATGGCTCTACACGACCTCGCAAGCCCTCTGTTTGCTCTTGCATCCAAACTTTCAAGTCTGCATTCTCTTCAGAAAAACAACCACTAAGCAAAGTGCAGAAGGGAAGCAACAGGGCGATGGTTTTAAGTCTTAGCATGTTCTCGCCCTCTTATTGTCGATTCTTTTTACGGGCTTCAATTTCAGCCTGCCGAATTGCTTGTTGCTCTGCCTCGTCTAGCGCACGATAGGTTTTAACCGTTGCTTCCATGGACAAAAGACTGGGGTCTTTCGGCACTGAAAGTTTAATATCACTAAGAGTGACAATTCGCGATAGCTGCGCAACATCACTTACGAAAGCAGAGAGATCGTGATACGAGCCAGTAACCTTAATGTTGATTGGCATTTCTGCGAACTCTGCGGTTTTTACTTCAGAGCCAGGCTTGAACAATTCAAACATCAAGCCGCGGCCAACCCCTGCCTGATTAATTTCGGTCAGCAATGTTTCCATTTCAGACTTATTGGGTAGCTGCTTCAGCAACGCTCCAAATGCCTGCTGGATCTCAAGCAATTGTTGGCGATAAGCTTCAAGATTAATCGACTTTTTCTTTTTTTCGAGATATTGCTGCTTCAGCTGTTCTTCTTGCTGAACACCAGCATCCAGCTCATCAAATTGTGGCTGCCAAAAATAAAATACGCCCGCAGCAACAACGACTGCCACCAAGACAACCGCAGAAGTTAGCTGAACTACCAGCGGCCAGTTGCCAGCGTCTTTGGGATCTAGATTTTTGAAATCGTCTAACGTAACAGCCATTATTGCCCCCTAGCAACCGCAGGTTTTGACGCGACCATGGATGCGTCCAAAGAAGCACGGGTAACCTTAATGTTCAACGTAAATTCAGATAGACGCTGATTTCCAACACTTGCTGCTTTGGTTTCAATCAACAACGGCTGTTCGAACACTGGAGAATCATTGACGTTACGCATCAAAGTGGAAACCCGAGCATTTGATTGGGCCAAGCCATTCAAGGTCAGTTGCTCTCCCACTTGCTTAACATCTTTTAAGTACACGCCTTCAGGAACCTGCCGTGTCAATTGATCCATAATGTGAACGGTTTCCGTTCGATTGGATTGTAAGCGTTCAACAATCTGTTTGCGATCCAGAAGCGCCTGCTTCTCTGACTTTAGCTTTTCGATTTCTGCGATCTCTTTGTCGAGTTTGGCATTCTCAGCCGTCAGAAATTGATTCCGCTCATTCTGGGCCTCAATCTTAGTTGCTAACAAGAGGTAACCCGCGAGAACAATCGAACAAGCCGCAACAAATGAGAAACCGAGCAATGCAACATAACGCCGTTGCCTTGCCAGTCTTTTTTCCTCGCGATGAGGAAGTAAGTTAATACGTATCATGCAGGATCAAACCTCCGCATAGCCAAACCACACGCGATCAGGAGCGAAGGCGCATCTAATTGAATCTGTTTACCACGAACCTTGCCAGTAGACATACTAAAGAAGGGATTGGCCCGCATAGTACTTGCCACCTGAGTGCGGCTGGAAACTGCCTCATCCAAGCCATGAATCACGCTACACCCACCGGCCAGTAAAATATGATCAACTGTCGTGTAATTGCTTGATGTATAGAAGAACTGCAAAGAGCGAGATATCTCTAATGCCATCGTATCCATAAACGGCTGCAGCACATCAGGCTCATAATTATCTGGCAAGCCACCTTGACGCTTGGCAGATTCAGCTTCTTCAGATGACATATTGAATTTACGCTGAATCTCTTGGGTTAGCTGGTTACCCGCGTAGCCTTGATCCCGGCTATAAATCGACTGCCCATCTTTGAAGATATTCATGTGCATCGCTGTGGCGCCAATATCCACCACCGCCACAATTTGATTTTCACCACCATTCGGCAGCTGCGGACGCATTAACTCAAAAGCGGCCTGAGTTGCATAAGACTCAACATCTAGTACCACAGCCTTAAGCCCCGCATCTTCAATAGCAGCAACGCGCTCTTCCACCTTAGTCTTTTTAGCGGCCGCAATGAGAACTTCATCTTCGTCAGGATTGTTAGGGGCAGGACCGAGCACCTGAAAATCTAAATTCACTTCATCCAAAGAAAACGGAATGTACTGATTCGCTTCCGTTTCGACCTGCATCTCAAGATCCCGCTCACTCATTCCTGAAGCAACAAGGATCTTCTTGGTAATAACTGCCGATGCAGGCAAAGCCACAGCAACGTTCTTTACCTTGCTACCTAGTTGTTTCCAAGCACGCTGCACAGCCTCCGCAACAGCCTCTGGATTAGTGATGTTGCTATCCGTTACAGCATCTTTGGGCAAAGGCTCAATCACATAGCGATCTAGGCTAAAATTGCGCCCCGTCTGGCTCAGCTCTACCATCTTGACCGCAGAGGCACTGATGTCCACCCCGATAAGCGGGGGAGCTGATGGCTTTAAGAAATCGAGGTTCAACGCAATAATCCTCTTTTATATCATGCAAAAAATGCTAGCAGTGGGGCTAACTAAGTGTAAAGCTCACATTCTGCGGAAGATGCTTTTTGCAACAAACAGGTATTCGCAGTACATTACGCTTAAAACCAACTCTATAAACAAATACTCGTTATCGCAATGATCAAGAAAATATTTTTAAGCTTGTTGGCCGTAGCTGGCGGATTATCCCTGCTTGCAGCTGCGCTCGTTGTGATGGCGATTACAGTAACATACCCCAAGCTCCCATCCTTGGAGGCCCTCACGGACTACAAGCCTAAGGTCCCCTTGCGCATATACACTCAAGATAAGGTATTAATCGGTGAATTTGGCGAGGAACGCAGAGCTTTCACGCCAATTGATCAGGTTCCCAAGCAAATGATCAATGCGCTTCTGGCCGCGGAAGATGAGCGATTTTATCAACATGGCGGCATTGATTATTTAGGCGTACTTCGTGCAATTGCAGGTAATTTAATCTCCGGCCAAGCGAGATCTGGCGCCAGCACTATCACGATGCAGGTAGCTAGAAATTTTTATTTATCCAACGAAAAGACAATATCAAGAAAGTTCAACGAAGCACTATTATCGTTCAAAATTGAACACAATCTTTCAAAAGATCAAATTCTTGAGCTTTATATCAACCAAATTTACCTAGGACAGCGCGCTTACGGGTTTGCATCGGCGGCTCAAACATACTATGGCAAGCCGCTGAGTCAACTCAGTATTGCCCAATTTGCCATGCTGGCGGGCCTGCCGAAAGCACCTTCAGCGTATAACCCTGTCGTTAATCCTAAACGAGCAAAGCTACGTCAACTTTACGTGCTGCGCCGCATGCACGAATTACAAATGATCACGCCTGCGGAATATGAAGCCGCAAAAGTGGCCGAAATTCAAGTGCAGCGTGGCACTAATGCCTATCCAATTCACGCGGAATACGTTGCCGAAATGGTAAGGCAGATGATTCATGAGAAATATAATGACGCAGCGTACACCGATGGTTTTCAGGTTTACACCACGATCAATAGCCAACAACAGCAAGCAGCCTATGAGGCATTGCGTACGGGTCTGATCGACTATGACACGAGACACGGGTATCGCGGTCCTGAAGGGTTTGTCGACACCAACTTGCTCACGCCGGGCTCAGAAGACCTGCTAGATGAAGCCCTTGCCAACACTAAAGATGCTGATGAATTAAAAGTTGCAGTTGCAATCTCCGTTTCCAGCAAAGAAGTAATGGCCTATATCAAGGGTGAAGAGCGCATCTCCATAAAGGGCGACGGACTCAGATTTGCTAGATCAGCGCTATCCGAGAAAGCCCCGCCAGCCAATCGAATACGGCCCGGCGCGATCATTCGCGTGCGCGCAAGTGCCCAAGGCTGGACGATTGCACAGCTACCACAAGTTGAAGGCGCAATGGTGGCGCTCAACCCTGACAACGGCGCAATAACCGCGTTGGTCGGCGGCTTTGATTTTAATCGCAATAATTTTAACCACGTTACTCAGGCATGGCGCCAGCCAGGTTCTAGCTTTAAGCCATTTATTTACTCTGCCGCGCTTGAGCGTGGCGTAACCCCTTCCACGCAAATTAATGATGCACCACTCGTCATCGATCAATCAGATGCCAACGGGCAGCGCTGGGAACCTAAAAACTATGATGGTTCTTTTTCCGGCATGATGTCGGTACGGAAAGCTCTAACCCTTTCCAAGAACTTAGTCTCTATTCGAATTTTGCAAGCCATTGGGCCAGACTATGCTCAACAGCACATTACTCGCTTTGGCTTCCCCCCCAAAAATCACCCAGCCTACCTTACCATGGCGCTTGGTGCAGGTAGTGTCACGCCCTTACAAATGGCAGAAGGCTACGCCGTCTTTGCTAATACCGGTTTTCGGGTGCGGTCTTATTTCATTGATCGGATTGAAGACAGTCGCGGTAAAGTTCTTGCCAAAACCCAACCTGAAATCGCAGGACAAAACGCACCTCGTACACTGGATCCACGCAATGCCTTTATCATGTCCAGTATGATGGGTGATGTTATTAAAATGGGCACGGCAACCAAAGCCAAGGCCTTAGGGCGTAACGACCTTGCAGGTAAAACCGGCACCACCAATGATGCTTTTGATGCGTGGTTTGCTGGCTATAGCCCGAAATTGGTTGCAATTACCTGGATTGGCTTCGATCAACCTCGGAGTCTTGGGGCAAGAGAAACTGGCGGCGCTGCAGCGTTGCCAGTCTGGGTAAACTTCATGAGCAGCGCATTAAAAGACAGTCCTGAGCTAACCCGCCCGATTCCGGAAGGCATCATCACCAGAACGACAGAAACAGAGCGCGGACCTATTTCTGAGTACTATTTGCAAGAATTCCCCAACACCAATAGTGAATTAGGCTTGAGTGGTGGCGGCAATACAGACGAAGCCGGCGCACAGCCTCTCGGTGAAATCAAAGAGCTGCTTTTCTAATGACCCTTGATTCTCAACGTCGCAACCTATATCGAGCCAAGATCCCTCAGCAGATCAATGCACGCTGTATTTTGCAAACAACAACAGACACGATCGATGTTCGCATATCTGACATTAGCTTAAGTGGTGTGGGCTTTCTTGGGTTTTACCCCGAACTAGATCTCGCGATCGGTGATGTACTTACACAATGCCGGATTGAGCTGCCCGGCATCGGCTTTATTTCTTGCAGCCTTTGCCTCGCCTCCCAATCAGAGCAATTGCTCACGAATGGACTTAAATCTATTCGCTCAGGTTGGCAATTCATACAATTAACAGAGCAGCAAGAATCAAAGATACAACGCTTTATCTTCAGCATTGAGTGATGCACATTTCTGACCTACTCCCTACAAACCGAGCGGTCTGACTTAGAGATCTCGGGCTTCAAGGTGCACGAGCCGGAACTCGCTGGAAGTCCGGTCACCCAGCGAGCTATGCGGCCTAAACTCATTGTAATCCTGTCGCCAACGTTCGATCTTGTCACGGGCATCATGCAATGACAGAAACCAATGTACGTTCAGGCACTTATCCCGCAAGCTGCCATTAAACGACTCGATGAAGGGATTATCCGTGGGTTTTGCTGGTCGCTGTTGGCACGATAGTTTGCAGTAGCCGAACCCAACCAAGAGTGGTGTTGCGATGTGACCTATATCTGGGTTGGCAATCGGTGGGCTTATCTGGCTGTTGTGATGGATTTGTTCGCCAGAAAACCCATCGGCTGGGCAATGTCGCTCTCACCAGATAGCGATTTAACCTGCAAGGCGCTCAGCCATGCGTTCGAATCCCGAGGCAGGCCTAGATGGGTAATGTGAATCGCCCCAGGTTTCCTAGACACTTCCGAGCCGTTCGAAATACTGCTTTTCATACTCTATTGGCGACAGCCCATTATTGAAACTGTGGCGACGCTTGGGGTTGTAAAACATCTCAATATAGTTGAAGACATCACGACGGGCTTCTTCACGATCGCGGTAGGTTTGCCGCTTAATTCGCTCTCGCTTCAGTAATTGGAAGAAGCTCTCTGCGACTGCATTGTCATGGCAATTGCCACGTCGACTCATGCTCGGCTTCAAATTATGTGCGCGCAGTAAATCTTGCCAATCGTAGCTGCTAAATTGACTCCCTTGGTCTGAATGCACCAACACTTCCTGGTCCGGTTTGCGCCGCCAAACTGCCATCAATAACGCTTTGATGGCCAATTCGCGATCCATTCGTGCGCCCGACGCCCCCCCAATCTCAGTAGCACTCCGCTTTAGAGTCCAAGGCTAATTTACCTGATTTCTGCGCAAGTAACTTGGCGTAGGCTGCTGGCGTCAGGCCACCCAGCGCTTTCTTTGGTCTTTCGGTGTTGTATTCCCTTCGCCAGGCTTCGATGACAACCTGAGCATGGCGCAGGCTGGTGAACCAGTGTTCGTTCAGGCACTCGTCCCGGAAGCGCCCGTTGAACGATTCGATGTAAGCGTTCTGATTTGGTTTACCCGGCTCAATCAGGAAGAGCTGAACACCCCGAGCATGCGCCCAGGTGAGCATGGCACGGCTACAGAACTCCTTGCCGTTATCTGTCCTGATCGCTTTGGGCAAGCCGCGTGTCTGCGCCAGCTGATCAAGGGCACGCGTCAGGAGCACGCCGCTCATCGCCCGTTCCGGCACAATGGCCACCGCTTCGTGCGTGGCATCATCGACGATAGTCAGGCTCTTGATGACACGTCCCTCTGCGGTCCGGTCGAACACAAAATCCATCGACCAAACCTGATTGGCCGCCATCGGCCGCGCTAGCGGATGCCGTTCTGCGAGCGGCACTTTCTTGCGATTGCGCCGCCGAATCTGCAAACCTGCCTCGGCATAGAGCCGATCCACGCGCTTGTGATTCACCTGCATGCCTTGCTGCCGTAGTTTCAGGTAAATCATGCTGGCACCGTAGCGCCGGTGGCGCTGTGCCAGCGTGATGATTTTTTCCTTGAGTGTGGCATTACGGTCTGGCTGCGGCTGATAGCGGAAGGCGCTAGGGCTCATGCCCGCTACACGCAACGATCGGCGTTCACTCAGCCCCTTGCCCGACAAATAGCGCACCAGCTCCCGCCGTGACGGTGCGCTCACCATTTCTTTCGGAGGGCTTCCTTGGTGATCTCATTCTCGAGCATGGTCTCCGCCAGGAGCTTCTTGAGTCGTGCGTTCTCGGTTTCCAGCTCTTTGAGCCGCTTGGCCTCCGAGACATTCATGCCGCCAAACTTGCTGCGCCAGAGGTAGTAACTGGCCTCGGAGAAAGCGTGCTTGCGGCACAGCTCGGCGATGGGCATGCCGGCTTCGGCTTCTCGCAGGAAGCCAATGATCTGTTCTTCTGCGAATCGTTTCTTCATGTCCAACTCCTTGTCATGGTGGATTGGACTCTAAAGTCACGTGCTACTCAAGAAGGGGTGGACGTCGGGGGGGGGATTACCGTGTGGTCGAGAGAGAGGAGCATGGTACTGAGGGTTTCGCTTTGCTTTCGTTCTTCACCCCGC
>NZ_CAMFLP010000015.1:0-68860 GCF_945957625.1 uncultured Chitinibacter sp. | reverse complement strand
TTGCGGGCGCTAGGACCTGAACCTAGTGCGTCTACCAATTCCGCCACCTGGGCATTCCTGATACTATTGTGATTGAAGCGTTGGTGCCCAAGAGAAGACTCGAACTTCCACACCCTTGCGGGCGCTAGGACCTGAACCTAGTGCGTCTACCAATTCCGCCACCTGGGCGCTTCAATCAGCAGCTTCGTTAACGTTTGTTTTCGTTGCTGCAGCAGAGAGGGGCGTATAATATGAAGCCCACGACAACCTGTCAATCACTTTTTGAGAAAAAAATTCGCCTAATGGATAGTAAAAAACCGAGTAAAAGCAAAACCCATCCAAAAATGAATGGCTTACGAGCCAGCGATCCTTTTTTGGCGCGAGAAAAAACGCGCTATGAATTTCCCCTTCCTTCCCGTGAATTCCTGCTGCAATTATTAACCGAGCGCGGAGCGCCGATGTACGCCGATGAATTGGCGGCCCAGCTGGGAATTCTGGAAGACGAACAATACGCATTCGAACGCCGTTTGCAGGCCATGGCCCGCGAGGGGCAACTCTTGGTTAACCGCAAGGGCGCCCTGTGCCTACCAGAAAAACTCGACCTGATTGCCGGTAAGGTGCAGGGCCATCCGGATGGTTTTGGTTTCCTGCTGCGCGATGATGGTGGCGATGATCTGTTTCTGGGCCCGAAAGAAATGGACAAAGTGCTGCACGGTGATCGTGTGCTGGTCCGCCCAATTGGCGTCGATCGCCGTGGCCGCCCTGAGGGCAGTATTGCCGAAGTCCTCGAACACGTGAATCAGCGGCTGGTGGGCCGGCTGCATAATGAGCGCGGTGTGTTTTTTGTCACCGCTGAAGACAAGCGCATTAGCCGCGATATTTTGCTGGAAGCCAAAAACACCGGTGGCGCCCAGGCCGGGCAAGTGGTGATGGTCGATTTGCTAACCCAGCCATCGCGCTATTCGCAGCCGGTGGGCAAAGTGGTGGAAGTACTGGGTAATTATGACGACCCAGGCATGGAAATCGAAATCGCGCTGCGCAAACACAATTTGCCGCACGTGTTCTCGCCCGAAGCCGAAGCGCAAGCGGCTAAAACGCCGCTGAAAGTCAAAAAGAAAGACTGGAAACCCGAGCATGGCGTCGAGCGCGTAGATTTGCGCGAGCTGCCACTGGTGACCATTGATGGTGAAACTGCCAAAGACTTTGATGATGCGGTGTTTGCCGAGAAAAAAGGCAAAGGCTGGCGGCTGGTGGTGGCGATCGCTGATGTGAGCCATTATGTGCGCCCGGGCGATGCGCTTGATCTCACCGCGATCGAGCGCGGCAATTCGGTGTATTTCCCCCGTCGGGTGATCCCGATGCTGCCCGAAGCCTTGTCCAACGGCATCTGCTCGCTCAATCCGGATGTTGAGCGGCTGTGTATGGTCTGCGATATGCGGGTGAGCGCCACCGGTGAAATCAAAAAATACGAGTTTTATCCGGCCGTGATGTTGTCCAAAGCGCGCCTCACCTATACCCGGGTATGGGATATGCTGGAAAACCCCAAAGGGGAAGACGCGCGGGCCAATACCCACCTATTGCCTCATCTGAAAACCCTGTATTCGCTGTTTAAAGTGTTTCAGGCAGCGCGCCAGGTGCGTGGCGCCATTGATTTTGAAACCCAGGAAACCGAAATGCGGTTCGATGAGCTGGGCAAAATCAAAGCCATCGTGCCGGTAGTGCGCAATGATGCGCACAAACTGATCGAAGAATGCATGTTGGCCGCTAATGTCTGCGCTGCCGATTATTTGCTGAAAAACGAACATCCGTGCCTGTATCGCGTGCACGAAGGCCCCACACCGGAAAAACTGCGCAATCTGCGCGAATATCTGCGCACGATGGGCCTAAGCCTGGGTGGTGGTGATGAGCCAGGGGCGCAGGATTATGCGCAAGTGCTCAATGCGATTAAAGAACGCGAAGACGCGCCTTTATTGCAAACCATGTTGCTACGCAGCTTGCAGCAGGCGGTGTATTCGCCGGATAACGCCGGCCACTTTGGCTTGAGCTACGAAGCCTATACGCACTTCACGTCGCCAATTCGCCGTTACCCCGATTTGCTGGTGCATCGTGCCATCAAAGCGATTTTGGCGAAAAAGAAATACAAACCGGCCAGCAAATGGGAGCAGCTGGGCGCGCAATGCTCGATGACCGAGCGCCGCGCCGATGAAGCCAGCCGCGATGTCCAAAACTGGCTGAAGTGCTATTACATGCAAGACAAGATTGGTGCCGAATTTATGGGCTCGGTGTCGGCAGTGACCAGCTTTGGCATGTTTGTTTTGCTCGATGAGCTGTATGTAGAAGGGCTGGTGCATGTGTCTGAGCTGGGGGTGGATTATTTCCACTTTGATGAGCAGCGCAAAGAGCTGAAAGGCGAGCGCAGCGGGCAGTTGTTCCGGATGACCGATCGGGTGAAAGTGCGTGTGGTGCGGGTTGATCTGGAAACCAGCAAAATTGATTTTGCGCTGGTCGATGATGAAGGCCGCTTGGTCGGTAGTGGCGGCAATAAAGCCGGTAAAACGGGTAAAGCTGGCGCTAGCTCGGCCAAAACCGCGCCCAAGGCTGCAGGCTCGGGCTCTGTTGGCAGCAAATCGGGAGCCAAGGCCAGCGGCCGCCGTCGTGCTGAGGCAAGCTCAGTTGAAGTATCCCCCGGCGAAGTAGCGCCGCTTGAATCCACTCGCCGCACAAAAAAAGCGGCAGCCCCCAGTGCCGCCCGCACGCGGGCCTCGGTCACAGAAAGCCGTCTGAGCGGCGTGAGCGCCAAGCCGTTTTTTGATGATGCCGAAGCAGCTGCTTGGCAAGCTGATGAGCCGCCAGCGCGTAATCCCTACGCACCACGTAGTGGGCGTGGCCGCAGCAGCGCCGCTGCGCCTGCCACCCCCGCTGCGAAGCGCAAAAAGCCGGGCACGGCGACCCAGCGTCGCCGTGCCGGCGCCGAGCAGGCCGCCCAGGGGGTCCCTGCCGCGCCAAAACGTCGCCGCCGGCGCTAAGCCGCGGCAGGCAAGGGAAAGGGGGGGCACTGCTCTGCGGTGGCGCCCCATTCAGCCGGCAAACAACGTGAAAATTCAGCGTTGGTTCAGCCGGACTAATGTGCAATAGTTCAAGACATTAGCCAATTGGCCTGGGTCGGCGGTTTGAGATTTACCGCACAGCCCCGACCTGTTGGTTATGCTCTTTTTTAGGAAATACCATGTTTATCGTTGATCGTTCGGCGGCCATTATCCGCCCCAAACAAGCGTTTTTAGATTGGCTCAATGCCTTGCCGGGCAATGATGTGGTGCTCACACTGGAAGAAATCCGTTCTGACTGTACGGTGATTCTGGTGCCGGAAGCGGAAGAGCCGGAAGACGCTATCGCCTTTATTGATGACATTGCCGATCAGCTGTTTGCGCAAGAGCTGGCCAGCTGGGTGCAGGACGAAAGCCTGTGGCCGGCCAAGCGCAATCTGAAGCTGTTTTGGGATTGGTTCGATGTGGAAATCCACTTGGGCGTGATGGATGCGGTGGCCGAAGAAATTCACAATACGCCGACCGATCACAACTACCACTAAAAGGATACCCTGTATGCGTATGTCGCTGATTGCAAGTTCAATCGCAGTATTGCTGGCAATACCCCTAGTGGCGAATGCCGCCGATGAGCCACGCTTTAATGTGGTGAATCTGGAAGCTTCGGCCAGCCAGCAAGTGAGCAATGATCTGGCCCACGCGGTGCTGTTTGTGGAACTCAGCGACAATGATCCGAGCAAGCTGGCGGATAAAATCAACCAGACCATCCTCGCTGCGCAAAAAACGCTCAAGCAATATCCGAGCGTGCAATCGGCGGGCACCGGCTATAGCAGCTATCCGCTGTATAACAGCAAAAACCAGCCGCAAGGCTGGCGCAGCCGCGGCGAGCTGCGGATCAATTCCAAAGACTTTACCGCGCTATCCCAGCTGATTGCCGCGCTACAAAAACCGCAAAGCACCGGTATTGCGCTGCAACTGGCGGATATCCGCTACGAAGTGTCTGAGCAAAGCCGCAAGCAGGTAGAAGACCAGCTGATTGGCGAGGGCTTAAAGGCATTTCGCGAGCGGGCGAGCCTGATTCAGCGCGGGATGAGTGGCAGTGGCTGGAAAGCGATCAATCTGAATGTTCAGACGCAAACCAATAGCCCGCCGCCACGGCCAATGTACCGCATGGCGCCGGCGATGATGGAAGCCGCCGCGGCCCCAGCGCCGGCCCCGGTTGATGCAGGTGAAAGCCGGCTGTTTGTGACGGTGAACGGCAGCATTCAGATCGGCGACTAAACATGTTGCCGCTGCCTTTGCAGATTAACCCCGTATCCCGCTGGGAGCGGGGTTTTTTATGTCTGCAATTTGGCTTGGCCTTGCTGGCGGTGGGCTTGCTTGTGCCGCAGCACTGGGCTTTTGCCTTGCTCGGCTTGCCGGTATTGGGCGCATGGCGCAGGTATTGGCGCCGCCCTTGGCAGGCGGATGTAGTCGTTGAAGTCCGCGCCTTAGCTGACGGATTATTTGAGATCACCTATCGCGACGGGCGGCAAGTGGTGCGGGCGCTACAGCAGCATTGGAGCGCTGGCGGGGTATTGCTGTTGGTGTGGCAGCCGGAAAAACCCTGGCAGCGCACCGCTACTTTAATCATTTGGCCCGATAGCGCGGCACCGATGGCCTTGCGCGAATGGCGGATTTACTTGCGTTGGCAGCATGCTGTGGCGGCTTTGCCGCAGTTGCCGCTCGACCAAGATAGCAAGACTTGAATTTGGCTTTTTTTGCGCTAGAAGTAGTTTTTTTCTGTTTAAGATCAAGTAGATATTTTTAATTTCATATTTGTGCTGCTCTGCATCACTGACTAGGCTGTTTAGGAAGATGACAGCCATAGGAGGGGGCGATGCGCACATGGACAATGTTGGCCTGCGGAATGGGCCTAGCTTCTACTTTATCCGTTGCAGGTGTATTTGATATTACAGCGACGATTCATGGTAAATCGAGTTCGATCAGCCTCGATTCGGCGGATGATTCGATCAATATTCTAGAAACGCCATCGATCCGCACTTTTTTTGCCGGTTATCAGGGGACGGAAGTGGTGTCGGCCGAAATTAATTTTCGCGGCGTGCCGATCAAGATGGCCTACCCAACTGCCAATAGCACCAAGCTGGTGCTGGAAGTGCCTAGCATTAATCTCAATCAGAGCTTTATCGGCGCGACGCGGGATGAAAGCGAGAAAATGATGGGCGACTTCATCAAAAAGAACCCGCAATTTCTCGAAGCTTTTTTAAAAACCAGCGTCAAACTCTCGCCAGTTGATCCGGTCGCCGGTAACCCCAATAGCTTGATGAGCCGAGCGGTAACACAAGATAGTCAGGCCATGTGGCTGGGCTCGGGCGCACGCAGTGGGGGCAGTGGCAGCAGCAATACCTTTGGCCTGGGCGTAGTGTACGGACATTTTGTTAGTGATGCGGTGGGTGCAGCCAAAAGCATGAGTAGTGATGGTTTTACCCTGCCGCTGACTTACTCGCGGCAATTTGATGAGGCCAATCATGAGCTGTTGGTGAATATCCCCTTGGGCTACACCACGGTGGATGGCTCGACAGCCTATGATGCCAGCCTGAGTGCCGTGTACCGCTATCCGGTGCAGCCCAACTGGGTGGTGGCGGTGTCTGGCGGGGCGCGGATCACCGGCTCTAAAGATCTGGCCGGTGGCGGCTGGATGGCTTCGCTGGGTTTAAGCTCGAATTACACCTGGCAAGGCGAGGGCTGGTCGCTCTCGCTGGGCAATATGGTGGGCTACTACAAAGTGATGCGGGTGAAGTACGACAACACCACCATCAGCCCTGATGTGGCTAATACCGTGTTTCGCAATGGCCTGTTGTTCTCGTGGGATACGCCCTGGGCTTTGCTGGATACACCGCTCACCATCGAAGCGTTCGTGATCGACACTCGCTACACCGGCACCGAGCTCTTTAGTAATTATCAGGATGAAATTGGCATTACCTTTGGTACCAAGCGCAGCCTCAGTGCACGCGAAGCCGATTTGCGCGCGGGCTTTAGCTACATCACTGGCGAGCATTTGAATGGCTTTAAAGCCAACTTTGGGGCCTGGTTTTAATGGCGCTAAGCCGCAGCACACCGCCGCCACTGCGGCGGTTTTTTATTGCCCCACCGTGCGCCCATATTGCCGCGCGAGTTCAGCAAAAATGGGCAGGCTAAGGCAGACCCAGCCAAATAATGTGAGCCACAGCCACACGTGGCGGCGTTGCCAGCTCCACAACAGCGCCAAGCTCACTAAAGCAGAAGCTGCCAGTGGGATGAGCTGCAGCAGTAGCGAGGCCAATGTAAACCAGCCGGGTAGGCCGGGCATCATATGGCCGACCCCGATCACAAACAGCAAGAAAAAATGCACCAGATAGCTCACACCCAACCCCAGCAGGCTGATGAGCCATTGCCAGTGGCTGGCCAGTACCGCTTGGCGTTGCCAGTGTGAACGTGGCGGGGCTATTGGGCTGAGGTCTTGCTTAATGGATTGGCTCAGCTTCACACTTCGCTCTCGGGTAGGCTGCTGGCCAGCGCCTGCAGGGTGGTAAACATCGTTTGTAATTGCGGCGGAATGCTCTCGCGCCCCTTTAGCTCGGCAGCTTCCGCGATTTCCAGCGCCATGCCTGGCTTGCTGTGATAGCGCAGCGCCCGGCTGATGATGTCTTCGTCACTCATGGGTTGCTGCGCCTGTAGCGCCAGTGCGGCCGCGTGTTGCGGCGACATGGGCTCGCGTTGCGGCTGGCCGGCGGCGCGGTAAATGTCGGCAAAGCCGTGTTCCCAGAAAAAATGCTCAATATCGCGGCTGGGCAAGAGGGTGATGTGCTGGCCTTCCTCACGGCCGCGCAAGAGCTTTTGCGCCCGCTGCCAGTATTTCAGCCCCGCATCGTCGCCATCACAGAGCACATGCCAGTGTATGCCCAGCTGATCGGCAAATTTGATCAGTGGTGCCAGCCCTGCTTGGGCAAATTCCACGCAGCGGATGCCTTCCAGCGGGAAATTCACCCCGCAAATGCGGGCTAATTCGGGGATTAGCCAGAATTCGGTTTCGCCTTCCACCAGCAGCCACACGCGGGCAAACATACTGCTGCTGCGATTGCTGCGAATATGAAACGCCACTTTGCGCGCATCGGCCATTGACAGCGCGGCGTCCCCCAGCTGATATACATGCACCGAATGGGCTTTGCGCACTAGCCGCCTGAGTGCTTGCTGCGGAAAGCTGGCCAGTAAGTCGCCATGATTGGTGGTGATGATTTTTTGCAGCGGCAGCTGCTCGATCAGCCCCCATAGCAAACCCAGCTGAATCGGATGTAAATGCGTTTCCGGGTCTTCCATCACCATAATGGGCTGGGCTTCGTGGCTGAGGGCATCTTCGCCACGCGCATGCAGCAGCGCACCGATCAGCATTAGCAGCGCCATGCGGCGCAGATTCGAACCCGAGCGCTGGGCGATTTCCAGCAGATTATCTTCATCGCGAAAATTAAGCGGGGCGTTGGCAATTTGCTCGGCCAGGCGCTGATTGGGGTTGCTCTCGCGCGCGAGCAGATTGGTGTTTTCGCTCAGCAGCTGCTGCATGGCCGCCAGCCCCTGGCGTAATTCCTGCGGATGCAGCTGATGCGGCAGCGTCAGTATCCGCTCGAAAACCTGCCGCACTGCGTCGCTGGCCGGGAGGGTGAGCTGACTATCTTGCGGCCGGCTGGCCAGCCGCGGGTGTTCCAGCCAGTCGGTGAGCTGCATATCGCGAAAGCGCAACACCGGGTGCAGGCGGATCAGGGTATCGGCCAGCTGATCGGTCGCGGGGTGCTCGATTTCGCTGCCGTCGGGGTGAATAAAACTACGCCGCGCGCGGATTTCGTGATGGCCAAAGCGCTCGGCGCTAAAGCGCAGCGCCAACATCGGCTCATGGGCATCTTCACTGCCATCGTCGGGGTTGCGCCAGCTATGCCAGCACAGCGGCGCAAATTCATCCCCGGGGGTATTGCCCTGAAAGTACAGTGTGATATTGAGTCGCCGGGCAATACTGGCCCGGGTATTGTGCACACGGTGAAAATCTTCGTGGCTAAACAGGGTATCCACCGGCTGCGGCGCGGTTAGACAGCGGCACAGCGCCACAATCAGGCTGGTTTTACCCCAGTTGTTTTCGCCAAAGAGCGCGGTGGCGGCGGCATCCAGATGCAGATCGATCTGGCTAATGCCGCGAAAATTGGTCACTTGCAGTCGGGTCAGTTGCATGATGTGCACAGGCCAACAAGATGGCTCAGTCTAACAAATCTACCTGCGCTTGCGCAGCTTGCGACACCGAGATGATGCTGCTGTTGTCAGAATGAAGTCAGCCCCGAATCTGGGCTAAAATAGCCGGCTGAACGGCAAGGAAACCCCATGACTGCGCGTCTCAATCTGTTTCAGTCCAACCGGCTGGAAAACCTGTTTGAACTTATGCTGGCCCTGATCGAGGTGCCGCTGACGGATCCGCTGGCCAATGAAAAGATCATTGTCTCCAGCAAGGGGATGGAGCGCTGGCTGCGCTTTGCGCTGGCGCGGCGCACCGGCATTTGCGCCGGGGTGGATTTTGCCTTGCCGGCCGGTTTTGTCTGGCAACTTTTGCAGCAAGCCTTGCCGGGGCTGCCGAAAAATTCGCCCTATGGCTCGGCGGCGCTGGCCTGGCGGCTATTCGAGATCTTGCCTCGCTCGGCGGCGCGCGCACAAAGCCCGATTGTGGCGGCCTATTTGCAGGAAGGCGATGAGCGCCGGCGTATGGCGCTCGCCGGCAAACTGGCCGATGTGTTTGACCAGTATCTGGTGTTTCGCCGCGACTGGATCGCCGAGTGGGAAGCCGGTCGGCTGGTGGGTAACTTGGGGCCCGATGAAGCCTGGCAAGCGGCCTTGTGGCGCGAAGCGCATCAGGCCATTCAGCAGGGCACGCTAGCGCAGGCCGGCTTGGGCGCGCCAGTGCCGCACCGCGCCGAGATGTTTGTACAGCTGTTTGCCCGCTGGGCGCACGAGGCGCCGCAACATTTACCCGAACGGCTCACCGTGTTTGGCCTGGCGAGCATGCCGCCCGCTTATATCGATGTGCTGGGCGCGCTGGCCGAGCATATCGATGTGAATCTGTTTTTGCTTAATCCTTGCCGCGAAGACTGGGGCGCGATTGTGAGCCCGCAAGCGCAGGCGCGGCAACAATTGGCCCGACCGCAAGAAAGCCTCTATCTGGATGTTGGCCATCCGCTGCTGGCCAGTATGGGCAAGGCCGGGCGTGATTTTTATCGCGCAGTGACCGAGGCTTTTCCGTGGACTATGGGCGGCGATGGGCCGCTGTTTCTTGATCCGGCGGCGGATCTTGCCAGCCCAAGTCTGCTGCAGCAATTGCAATCCGATATTCTCAATCTGCGGCAGCGCGGCGATGCGCCGGGCGCTGTGAGCCGCTATGTGGTGCCGGCGCAAGATCGCTCGCTAAGTTTTCATAGCTGCCACAGCCCGATGCGCGAAGTGGAAGTAATGCATGATCAGATTTGCCACTGGCTCGCGGCCGATCCAACGCTGCTGGCGGCCGATATTGCCGTGCTGCTGCCTGATCTGGGGCCGTATGCGCCGCTGATCGAGGCGGTATTTGGCGGCGCGGCGGCGGCGTGCGCGCCGGCGCTGCCATTTAATATTGCTGATCTGACAACTGCGCAAGAATGCCCGGCGATCGCCGTGTTTTTGCAGCTCTTTAATCTGCCGGCCAGCCGTTGCACCGCCGATGAAGTCTTTGGCCTCTTAGAAAACCCGCAACTGGCGGCGCGTTTTGGCATTAGCGCGGATGAACTGGCGACGCTGCAACACTGGATTAGCAGCGCCGGTATCCGCTGGGGGCTGGATGCAGCCCACCGTGCCGAAGTGCTGGCCGCGGCCCCGGGGCTGGCGGAGCTGGGGGCGGCCAATACCTGGCAAGCCGGGCTCGATAGCCTGATTTTGGGTGCAGCACTGCCGCAAGCGCAGGCGGGCGAGGCATTGCCGCTGTGGCAAGGGCTGGCGCCGTGGGATGATCTGGAAGGCTCGCAAGTGGTCTTGCTGGCCAAACTGCAGGCGGTGATCAGCGCGCTGGCGAGCTGGCGCCAGCGGCTGCAGCCGGCGCGCACCTTGGCCGAATGGAGTACGGAGGCGCTGCAACTACTGGAGGCGTTTTTCCTTTTCGACCCGCATCAGGATGCCGAGCGCCTGCTCTTGCAAGCCATTCGCAGCACGCTGGCGGCGCTGGCGGAAGAGGCCGCTTTGGCCGAGCTCAATACCAGCGTCTCGCGGCTGGTGGTGCTCGATTGGTTGACCCATCGCTTTGATACCAGCAGCCGGGGCTCGGGCTTTGTTTCGCGCGGGGTGACGTTTTGTACCATGGTGCCGATGCGCGGGCTGCCGTTCCGGCGCATTGCCGTGCTGGGGCTGAATGAAAGCGATTTTCCGCGCAATCCGCCGCAGGCCGGCTTTGATCTTATCGCGCAAAACCCGCGGCTGGGCGATCGTTCGCGCCGGCTGGATGACCGCTATCTGTTTTTAGAAATCCTGCTCGCGGCGCGCGATGGTTTGTATTTATCGTGGGTGGGGCGCGGGGTGCGTGATAACGAGGCTTATCCGCCATCGGTGCTGGTGGCCGATGTGCTGGATGTCGTTCGCCAAGGTTTTGCCGCCAGTAGCGATGACGATGGTAGCACCTTGCTCGCGCAGATTTATACGGAGTATCCGCTGCAAGTCTTTAGCCCACAAAGCTTTCAGCCCGATACCCCGGTGCAGTCGTTTAATCCGCTGTGGGGTGATGCCGCGCGGCGGCTGCTACAAGGCCCGAGCGAGCTGGCAACGGGTACGGGTGATGCCGCCGTGGCGCCCGTGCTGGCCGGTGCTGACGAAATCCCGCCGCTACCGACCTTAACGCTGGGCCTGTTGGCCGAATGCCTGAGCAAGCCCGCCACCTTTTTCCTGCGCTACCGCGCGCAGTTGAATCTGGACGAAGCCGCCGGCGCGCTGCCGGAAGACGAGCCATTTGATCTGCGCGATTTTGCCGACCGGCTGGTGCGCGAGCGCACCTTGCAATACGGCCCGGCAGCGGCCGAGCTGTTGGCCGCGCAAGGGCAGGTGCCGCTGGGCACGCCCGGGCGCTTGCTGCTGGCGCGCGAAATCGAGGCCGCCGATGCCTTGCGCCAGGCGCTACCCAGCTATCGCGGCGAGGCGGACGAACAGGTGCTGAGTGAATGGCTGGCGCTCAGCCACGCGGGCCAGAGCTACCCGCTGGCAGTCACGCTGGATCGGCTGTATCCGGCCGGGCAGCTGATTGAGCGCAGCAAGGTTTTTCCGCGCGAGGTACTGCGCTTTTGGCTGCGCCATCTGGCATATTGCGCGCTGGGCGGCACGGCGCCAACGCGGGTGTTAGCGCCGGAGGAAGTCTGGTGTTTTGCGCCGCTGAGTGCCGTAGCGGCGCTGAGTGAGCTCAATACCGTGCTGGCCTTTGTGCTGGCGCATTGGCAACGCCCGCAGGCCTGGTTTAGCAAAACTGCGCTGCAGTGGCAGACGGCCGAGCCGGAGCAGCGCTGGGATGTCCTGAGCAAAAGCTGGTACGACAGCTTTGATAAGTTGGGCGAATATGCCGATCCGGCCATTCAATTGCTGTGGCCGGAAGATCCGCTGGCCGAGGAGAGCCCATGGCGGGATGAATTTGCCGACTGGAGCGAGCGACTATTGGCGCCGCTGTTCGCTCACCTGAGCCGCAGTAGTTTACGCGCCGATCTGGCCCGCCAGGCCGCCACGCCGGAGGCACTATGACGCCGAATGAGCCTATCCACGCGCAGCCAGATTTATTCGGGCCGGATTTATGTAGTAACGCCAACCCCACCGAGACTACCGCCATGCCTGAGCTGAGCGCTGCCGCGACTGCTACTACTGCTGAAGCAGAGCCCACCCAACAGTCAGCTGCCTTGCAGCTGGTCCCACTGGCCGTGCATACCGTGCCGCTGGGCGGGCGCAATCTGATCGAGGCCTCGGCCGGCACTGGCAAGACTTTCAATATCACTGGCCTCTATGCGCGGCTGGTGCTGGGGGCGCATACCGACGCAGAAGAGTCTGGCGCCGCGCCGCAGTTTGACCTCAGTCGCGCCTTGCTGCCCGAGCAGATCTTGGTGGTGACCTTCACCAAGGCTGCCACCGCCGAGCTGAAAGATCGCATCCGCACCCGGCTGGCGCAACTGGCGCAAACGCTGCAAGACGAAAGCCCCGTTTTGCTCAATGGCGAGCCCGAGCCATTTTGCGCCACGCTGTGGGCGCAGATTGTGGCGCAGGGCGTGGCGGTGAAACCGCTGCTCGATCAGCTGCGGCTGGCGCTGGCGACGCTTGATCAGGCGGCAATTTCGACGATTCACAGTTTTTGTCAGCGCCTGCTGACCGAGCAAGCGTTTGAGGCCGGCTTTGATTTTGATCGCGAGATGATTAGCGATGAATCAGAGGTATTGGCCCAGATCGCTCGAGATTTCTGGCGTAGCGAGGTATACCCCGCTGATCCCATCTGGGTGAATTATCTGGCACAAGTGTCGGTGGGGCGCACAAAAGGCCTGGGGGTAGATGCGCTGGCGCGCATGGCGCACCGCTGGGCGGGGCTGGATGAAGCCCGGCTGGATCCATTGCCGGCTTGCCCCGAGCTGGGGCAAGTGGCCGCGCGCTGGCAGCAGGCGGTCGCGGCCTGCGCTCGGCTGTGGGCATCGGCGCGGCTGGTGCCGGCGCTAAGCATTTTGCACACGCAAGGGCTGCTCAAGAAAAACAAACTGGGTTTTCTAGCCGAAGCCGGTTGGACTGCGCGCATCGAGGCCTATTTTGCCGCGCCCAATGGGCCGTTGCCGACCGAGCTGAAAGCATTGGCGCAGACGGCCTTAAATGATGCGGTGCTGAAAAAACACCAAGACAGCGTGCCGCACGATGAGTTTTTCTCTGCGGTAGAGGCGCTGATCGATACCCGCACTACGCTGGAGCAAGATCTGGCGCTGTATCTGGCGCACTGGTTGCTGGGCTTTGGCCGCTATGTGCGCCGCGAGCTGGCGTTGCGCAAAGCCGCAGCGGGGCAAATGTCGTTTGATGACAGCCTGAATCTCCTGGCCAGCGCCTTGCAGGACGAGCGCCGCCGCGCGCATCTGGTGGCCAAGGTGCGGCAGAAATATCGCGCTGCGCTGGTGGATGAATTTCAAGATACTGATCCAACCCAGTTTTGCATTCTGGATACGCTGTTTGGCACGCCGCAGGCGGCGGATGGGGATGAGCAGGCTGGGGCAAATGGGGTAGAAGAGTCGAGCAGTGCGCCGCCATTCTTTATGGTGGGCGATCCCAAGCAGGCGATTTACGCCTTTCGTGGCGCCGATGTGTATGCCTATCTGCAGGCGCGGCAAGCGGCGACGGGTCGCTATTCGATCGATACTAATTTTCGCTCGGATGCAGCGATTATCGCCTTTATCAACCGGCTTTTTGCGCCGGCCGATGCCTTTGTCGAAGCGCAAATTCAGCACCCGGAGATCAAGGCCAAGCACAGCGGGCCATCCAAATTACAGATCGCCGATCAGCGGCAGGCGGTGCATGCCTTTGTGTATCCGGCGCCCAAGGCCGAAGCTGCACGCCAGCTGATTGTGCAGGGGGTAACGCAGGAAATCGTGCAGCTCTTGCAGCGCGCGGCGGCCGGGCAGGCCACGCTGGGCGAGCGGCCGCTGGCGCCGGGGGATATTGCGATTTTGGTCAGCAGCCACCGCGATGCCGAACAGCTGCGCCGTGCCTTGTTGCGCGCCGGTGTGCCCTCGGTGACGCAGGTGCGGGAGAGCGTATTTGCCGCGCCCGAGGCGCAGGGGCTGCTGGCCTTGCTGCTGGCGATAAATGAGCCGGCCAATCCGGCCTTGCTGCGCCGTGCGCTGGTTAGCCCGGTGGTGGGCCTGAGTGTGGCGCAACTGATTGCGCTGCAAGCGGATGAAGCGGCGTGGCTGGCGCAGATCGAGCAGCTGCAAACCCTGCGCGATGAATGGCGCAAAGCCGGGTTTATGGCGATGTTCCGCCGCTGGCTGGTGCACAGCGGCACCCCGGCGCGCTTGCTTGGTTTTGCCGATGGCGAGCGCCGGCTGACTAATTTATTGCATGTGGCCGAGCTGATTCAGCATGAAGCCCGCGCGCGCCCCAGCCCGGCCTTATTGCTGGCCTGGCTGGATCGGCAGATTGCCGAGCCGGATGGGCAGGCGGAAAACCAGCAAATGCGGCTGGAAAGCGATGCCGAGCGGGTGAAGATTGTGACCATTCATGCCTCTAAAGGGCTGGAATACCCGGTGGTGTTTTGCCCTTTGCTCTGGCGCGGGCCGGGTGAGCTCAGCCGCGATGGCCAGCTGTTGCAATATCACACCGGCAGCGGCGAAGCGCGCACCCTCTTGCACGGTAGCCCCGAAGCGCGCCAGGCCGCGGCCGAGCAAGCGCGGCTGGAGGGCTATGCCGAGCAGTTGCGGCTCTTGTATGTGGCGCTGACTCGCGCCAAGCATCGGCTATATCTGGCCTATCCCAGCTTTACCGAAAAAGTACATTTCGCCTCCAAGCCCGCGCTGAATAACGCGGCGCTGGCGCAGGTGCTGCGGGTGCAGGGTGCCACGCTGCACAGCAAAATCGGCGAGTGGAGCGCCAGCGAGCTGGCCAGCGCGCTGCAGGCTTTGGGGCCGGTGAGTATCAGCGATCTGAGCGAATTGCCGCTGCAGGCCCGCTATCAGCCGCCGGCGGCGCAGCAGCCCACGCTGGCGGTGGCGCAGCTGCCGTCGCGCCCGTGGGCAGCGCCATGGCGGCTGGTGAGTTTCTCGTCGCTCTCGCGCGGGGTGGCGCGGCATGGCAGCAGCGAGCAGGCCGAGCACGCCGCCGATCATGATCGCGATGTCTTGCCCACGCTGAGTAGCGAGCGGCTGGGGCCGCTACGTTTTCGCTTTACCCGTGGCGCCGATGCCGGCACGGCGCTGCACGGCATGTTTGAACACTGGGATTTCAGCCAGCCCGAGCGGCAGCAATGGTGGCCGGTGATCGCGCAGCAATTGCAGCAAGCCGGCTTGCTGCCATCAGTTGATAGCAGCAGCCCTGCGGATGCGGATGTACCCGAGGAGGGTATGCTCTCCGAGATCGCAGATTGGCTGGGTGAAGTACTAGATACCCCAATAGGGGTCGGCGATGAGCCGCGCTTTACGCTGGCCAGCCTGAGCCGGAGACAGCGGCTGAACGAATGGCCGTTTTTGCTGCATTGCCCCACGCTGGATTTGCGGCGCTTTTGCGCGGTGCTGGCCGAGCCGCAATATGGCGTGCCGGCGGCGTTTATTGCTGCCAGCCAGCGGCTAAAGCCCGAGCAGATCGAGGCGTATTTAAATGGCGTGATCGACTTGGTGGCCGTCCATGCGGGGCGCTATTACATCGTCGATTACAAATCCAACCATCTGGGCGCCAGCTGGGATGACTATCAGCCCGCACGGCTGACCGAGACGATGGCCGATGCGCATTACTATCTGCAATACCTGCTGTATGTGGTGGCCTGGCATCGCTATTTGCGCCAGCGCTTGGGCGCGGCGTATGACTATCAGCGTGATTTTGGTGGCGTGATGTATTTATTTATTCGGGGTATGCACCCAGAGGTTAATGAAGCCGGTATTTGGCAGCATAAACCCCCGGTGGGTTTAATTGAGGCGCTGGATGCCGTACTGGGAGCGCAGCATGATTAAGTCACCGCAAACCGAATTGACCGCCCCGGCCGAGTTAGCGTCAACTGAGCCTGCCGTGGCCGAGCCCGCCCGCGCCGCATCGCTGACCGGCGCGAGCACCGCCAGTGGCAGTGCCTATGGTCAGGCGCTGGTGGCGCTGCTGCGCAAAACCTGCCCCAGCGCGCCGCCTGATTTACTGGGCTTGGCGCTGCAGGCCGCCAGCGCCAGCGAGCGCGGTGATGTCTGCGTCAACATTCCGCCCGGCAGTGATCTGGCCGCCTGGCGCGCCAGCGGTGCGGTGGGAGCGCCGGGTGAATTTTGCCCGCTGATTGCCGAAGCGGGCCGGCTGTATCTGGCGCGCTATCATGCCTACGAAGCCGAGCTGGCGGCACGGCTAACCGCGCTGTGCGCGCGCGAGCTCGCCCCGCCCGCAGGGCTGGCTGCGCAACTCACCCAGCTCTTTGGCCCAGCTGGCAAAGAGCTGGATTGGCAGCGCGTGGCCGCCACGGCGGCGCAATGCAAGGCGCTGATGGTGATCAGTGGTGGGCCGGGTACCGGCAAAACCACCACCTTGGTCAAACTACTGGCGCTGTTTCAAGCCGGCGCGCTGCAAACCGCGGGCACGCCGCTGAATATCCGGCTGGCGGCGCCCACCGGCAAGGCGGCCAACCGCATGCAGGAAGCCATTCGCAATGCCCGCAGCCAGCTGACTGATCAGCTCGCGCCCGAGGTGCTGGCCGCGCTGCCCACCGAGGCCAGCACGCTGCATCGGCTGTTGGGTAGCCGGCCTGATTCGGTGCGCTTTGTGCATCATGCCGGCCACCCGCTGGCGCTGGATGTGCTGGTGGTGGATGAAGCCTCGATGGTCGATCTGGCCCTGATGAGTAAACTCCTGGCTGCCTTGCCCAGCCATGCGCGGCTGGTGCTGTTGGGGGATAAAGACCAGCTCGCCTCGGTGGAGGCGGGCGCGGTGCTGGGCGATTTGTGTAGCGATGTCGGGCTATCACCTGCGTTTGCCGCGCAGCTCAGTGCGCTCACCGGCCAGCCGGTGCAGCCTGAGTTTTCGCCCAGCCAGCTTGGCGATCATGTGATTACCTTGGTGAAAAGTTATCGCTTTTCCGGCCAGATTGGCCAGCTGGCCCGCGCGATTAATCAGGAACAAATCCGCGCGGTGTTTGAATTATTGCAGCCCAATGCCATGAGCCCGGCCGCGTTGCCAGCCAGCCTGAATGCGGCACCGCCGCCAGAGCTCGCCTGGCTGGCGGCCGATCCGGCCAGCAGCGGCCTGCCCGAACTATTAGCCCCGCTGTGGGCGGCATATCAGCCTTATCTTGCCGCCGTGGCCAACTATGCCAGTGCGCAGACCACCGCCACCTTGGCCGGCGCGGAATTGCCTAGCGCGGCACCGGTGTTTGCCGCGTTTGACGCCTTTCGGGTCTTAAGCCCGCTGCGCCGTGGCGCGGCCAGTGTCGAACAGGTAAATGCCTTGCTCGAGCAGCAGCTCGCCCGCCGTGGCCACAAGCTACCCGAGCAGCAATGGTATGCCGGCCGGCCCGTGCTGATCCCGCAAAATCTGTACGAGCTGGGCTTATTTAATGGCGATATTGGCCTCACACTGCCCGATGCCAGCGGCAAGCTGTGGGTGCATTTTTTGCAAGCCGATGGCAGCACCCGCTGCGTATCACCGGCGCGGCTGGCCAATGTGGAAACCGCCTTTGCCATGACGGTGCACAAATCGCAGGGCTCGGAATTTGCCCATGTGCTCTTGCTGCTGCCCGCCGGCGAAGCGGGCGCCGGCCAGCTCTTAAGCCGCGAGCTGGTCTACACCGCCATCACCCGCGCCAAAACCCGCGTTACGCTGTGGGGCGACGAGCGCAGCGTGCGCCAGGCGGTGGCGCGCAAGGTGGAGCGCCAGTCGGGGCTGGCGCAGCGCTTATTGCGCTAAGCGTTACACCACGAGGTGGTCAGCGGCATCAAAGACCCAGCCCGCCTCGTAGCACACCTCAAAGAGATGGCCATCCAGATCGCGAAAATAGCCCGCCACTCCCCAAGCCGTGGTGGTGGCAGGCTTTACGATCTCGGCCCCGCACGCGGCCGCCGCCGCGAGCACGGTGCCAACTTCGGCGGCCGAATGCGCAATATAAACGAGGGCAAAGCCGGCAAATCCGCTGTGGTTTTGCGCCGGAGCTAGGCAATCTTTTGCCAGCGCTGCCCGATCGAGCAAACCCAACACCACGCCACCCAGATCAATTTTCACAAAGCCCGCATGGCTCGACGGCGCTTTGGGCCAGCCCAGCGCTGCGTAAAATGCGCTGGCGCGCGCCAGATCATTTACACCGAGCAAAATCAGGTTGAGGCGAGGGCGCATGATGGTTCCGTGGGTTGAAAGTAGAGCGATTGTTGATGTGGGGGTGATGGCGCGTCAAGGTGGATTGTATTCCCTGCAGGAGCAGGTTGAGCATGGCCTGCTACGCAGGCGGTGAACCGGCGGTTTCGCCCGCCGTACGACGAGCAAGGCGTGACGGAGCTTGGCGCTTTAGCGCCTTAGCGAAGGCCGTGGCCTTAGGCCAGTCGGTCTTGCTCCGTCCCTTGCAACCCTAACGCGCCCGATCACCGCGAAACCCCGTCCGTCCAGCGCTTGGCAAGGCGATGCGGGAACTCGCGTTGCGCTAGCGTCGCAACGCTCAAACAGCCACATCTTAAAATGGCCCAAGGCCACAGTCTCCGCTAAGGCGGCAAAGCTGCCAAGCTACGCCATGCCTTGCCAACCGCCTCCCGAACGGCGCGGCTCCACGGGCGACTCGCGCTAACCACGGCGGGGGTATATCCACAAAAGCCAAGAAAATCAATGCCTGCAGAACAATACTGCCGCCAGTATTTACCGCGCTGGTGAAGTTGGGGCTTGGTTTCCCGTGTAGCGAAAACCGCAGCAAGGAGAGAGACAAACGGCCTTTTGTTTGGCTCACGACGCGGCAAGGTCAGCGCGGAGCGCTTTGAGCCCGGGTCGCCTTTGGGGTGAAGGGGTATTTGGCGAAGCAAATACCCCTTCCCGTCTGCGCGGCGGAACGCGCATTAAAACATCGCGCCAACGGCGCAAAAAACCTGCTGACTTTAAAGGTTCACGATGGCATGGCCTGCTGGCGCAGGCGGTATACCGGCGGTTTCGCCCGCCGGACGAGCAAGGGGCAGTCTTGCCTTGCCCCTTGCAACCCTAACGCGCCCGATCACCGCGAAACCCCGTCCGTCCAGCGCTTGGCAAGGCGCCGCAAAACTCGCTGCGCGCTAGCGTCGCGCAGCTCAAACAGGTTGCGGCTTAAAACCTTGCCAACCGCCTCCCGAACGGCGCGGCTCCACGGGCGACTCGTGCCAACCACGGCAGGGGTATATCCATGAAAGGCATGAAAATAAAGGATCACAGCACAATACTAGCGCCAGTATCTGCCGCGCTGGTGAAGTTGGGGCGGTTTCCCGTGTAGCGAAAACCGCAGCAAGGAGGGAGATGAACGGCTTTATCGTTTGGCTCACGACGAAGCAAGGGCAGCGCGGAGCGCTTTTCGCCCGGGTCGCCTTCTCTTGCTTACTTCTCTTGGCGAAGCAAGAGAAGTAAGTACTGCGGCGCACAGCCGCCAACCCCAGTCAGGTGAAACATCGATTGTTGATTTAACAACTCATGCGGCGTAATGCCTGCGGCGATTACGCCCTTCAGTGTTTATTGCGCGTTAAATTCAAAACAGTGAAACCTAGTCAAAAAAATAGCCAAAATTAGCGTTGGCAAAATTAGCACAAGGAAAAATAAAGGACCTGAAAAACAGATAATAAAACTGGCCCAGCTAATTTCACCAATTAATATAAACGAATACAACGCTGGAAGCAGCAAGGAAAGAAAGCAGCCCCCACCAAGAAATAAGCCAGTTAAAGCAAAACCCCTCCCCTTCGATTTATTAATAACCCAGAAGCACGTCATAATTAGTAGCCACACCCATGCCAAAATGGGATATATCACCATAAATGACATCAATATACCTACAACAGAAAAGCCCCAGCATACTACGGCAATTCCAAAACGAGCCCACTGAAACTCACCCCGTTCATGGCAAACTCGATCTTGATCCAGCAAAAAATAAAAAAGAGCAACATTTAATAAAACAAAACCAAAAATCAAACTAAAGCCAAATACATCCAAGCCAATAAACCCTAGCAAAAAATCATTCATTTTGGGATCCAAATTCCAAAAAAAAGCGACCTCCCGGTCGCCTTTTTATTAATCAATCCAATTACATCTCTTCCAACACCGCAATCCCCAGCAAACTCAACCCAGTTTTCAAGGTCTTGGCGGTTAAGGCCGCCAGCGCCAGACGGCTGTCTTTGGCGGCGCCTTCGGCCGAGAGGATTGGGCAGGCTTCGTAGAAGCGCGAGAACTGCTGGGCCAGATTGAATAGATACGCACACAGCTGATGCGGCTGGCAGGTGCTGGCCACTGATTCGATCACTTCGTCGAACTGCGCCAATTGCAGCGCCAGCTGTTTTTCGGCTGGCTCAGTGATGACGATGGCGGCGTTGGTATTCACCGCGCCCACTTTGCGGAACACCGACTGCACGCGGGTGTAGGCGTATTGCAGATACGGGGCAGTGTTACCTTCGAAGGCCAGCATCGTATCCCAGTTGAAGATGTAATCGCTGGTGCGGTTTTTGGATAGATCGGCGTATTTCACCGCGCCAATGCCGACGGCTTTGGCGATACTGCGGCGGGTATCTTCCGCTAGATCAGGGTTTTTCTGGCTTACCAGTGTATACGCCCGCTCAATGGCTTCATCCAGCAGCTCGACCAGTTTGACCGTATCACCCGCGCGGGTTTTGAATGGCTTGCCATCTTCGCCCATCATCGTACCGAACGCCACGTGTTCCAGCGCCATATCGGCGGGGGCAAAACCGGCTTTGCGACTGAGCGTGAACAATTGCTGAAAGTGCAGGCTTTGCCGCGCATCCACCACATACACCACGCGTTTCAGATCAAGGCTGCGGTGGCGATAGCGCACGGCGGCGAGGTCGGTAGTGGCATACAGGAAGCCACCATCTTTTTTCTGGATGATCATGGCCTGCGGCTCGCCTTCCGGGTTTTTGAATTCCGGCAGGAACACCACTTGCGCGCCCTGATCTTCCACCAGCAGGCCGGCATTGCGCAGATCGCTGACTACCACAGGCAGATCGTCGTTGTAGGCCGATTCGCCGCGCACCGCGGCCAGATCCAGCCCCACGCCCAGCTTGTCGTACACCGCTTGGCAATGCTGCATGGAAACTTCGACAAACTGCTTCCACAGCGCCAGCACTTCGGCGTCGCCGCCTTGCAGTTTCACCACGTATTGACGCGCGGTATCGGCAAAAACGGCGTCTTCGTCAAAACGCACTTTGGATTTACGGTAGAAGTTTTCCAGATCGGCCAGCTCCAGCTCGGCATCGCCCGATTGACGGGTTTCGACGAGGTAAGCCACCAACATACCAAATTGCGTGCCCCAGTCGCCAACGTGGTTGCAGCGCTGCACATCATGGCCCACAAAGCCCAGCGCGCGCGCGATGGCGTCGCCAATGATGGTGGAGCGCAGATGGCCCACGTGCATTTCTTTGGCCAGATTGGGCGATGAATATTCCACCATCACTTTTTGTGGCGCGGGCTTGGCGATACCGAGGGCGTCGTCGCTTTGCGCGGCACTCAGGCGCTGGGCCAGAAATTCGGGCGCGAGGTGAATATTGATAAAGCCGGGTCCGGCGATTTCGACTTTGTCGGCGATACCGGCCAGATCCAGCGCAGCCACCACTTTGGCCGCCAGCTCGCGGGGGTTGGTTTTCAGCGCTTTGGCGGCGCCCATTACCCCGTTGGCCTGAAAATCGCCAAATTCTGGTTTACCGGAAGGCTGGATTACAGCCGGCGCATCGGGGGCGCCAGCAGCGGCCAGCGCAGCTTGTACGCGCTGGTTCAGGAGTTGGGAAATCGTCATGAAGCGGCCTAAATTCGTAAGTGGGGCCCGCGCAGGGGGCGCTGTGGCGAACCAAATGCCAGCCAGCGAGCCAAAACCGCCATTGTACCTGCTTGTGCCGCCAGCTCAAAAACCGCAGGGGAAAATTACAATTTCAACCATGAATGTGAATTTGCCGTTCAGCTTCAAGCTGTGCGTCTGTCATAATCGAGCAGAATCAAAGCGATGGAGATGCGATGCACCACGATACACCGCTGTTAACGACTTTAGTCTTGGGCCTGGGACTGGCTTATTTATTCGGCATGCTGGCCCAGCGCTGCCGCATGCCGCCGCTGATCGGCTATTTGTGTGCCGGGATTATTGTCGGCCCTTTTACCCCGGGGCCCTTGGCCAATCAGGCGCTGGCCAATGAATTGGCCGAAGTGGGCGTGATTTTGCTGATGTTTGGCGTGGGCCTGCATTTTTCGCTGAAAGACCTGCTGAGCGTGAAGAAAATCGCCATCCCCGGCGCGGTGCTACAGATTGCTTGCGCCACCGCCTTGGGCATGGGCCTAGCGTGGGCGATGGGCTGGCCGTCGGGCGAAGGTCTGGTGTTTGGGCTGGCGCTATCGGTGGCGAGCACGGTGGTGCTGTTAAAAGCACTGCAAAAATACGAGCTGGAGCAAACCCCGCAAGGCCGGATTGCGATTGGTTGGCTGATTGTAGAAGACCTGGCCATGGTGCTGATCTTGGTCTTGCTGCCGGCGCTGGCAGGCCTTTTGGGCGGCACCAGCAGTGGGCACGGCGATGTGGCGCTGGGGCAGCTAATCTTGATGACGCTACTGAAAGTGGCCGCCTTTGTGACCTTTATGCTGGTAGTGGGCCGCCGAGTGATCCCGTGGGTGCTGGAAAAAACCGTCTGGACCGGTAGCCGCGAGCTATTTCGCCTAGGCGTGCTGGCGATTGCGCTGGGCGTTGCCTACGGCGCGGCGCATTTATTTGGCGTGTCGTTTGCGCTGGGGGCGTTCTTCGCCGGTATGGTGTTGGCCGAATCGGAATTCAGCCATCGCGCGGCCGAAGAATCGCTGCCGCTACGCGATGCGTTTGCAGTGCTGTTTTTTGTCTCGGTGGGTATGTTGTTTAACCCAGCGATTATTCTGGAGCAACCGCTGGCGCTGCTGGGTACCGTATTGGTGATTGTGGTGGGTAAATCGCTGGCGGCTTGGGGCATTGTGCGGCTATACGGCTATAACAATGCCGTGGCCAGCACCATTGCCGCGAGCCTGGCGCAGATTGGCGAATTCTCGTTTATTTTGGCCAGCATGGGCATGGCGCTGGGGCTGCTGAGCACCGATGCCAATGCGCTGATTATCGCTGGCGCGCTGCTGTCGATCTTGCTCAACCCACCGCTGTTTTCCATCCTGACCCGGCTCTTGCCGGAGAGCAAACCGGCGGAGGCCAGCTGAGCAAATCAGCAAGTGCATCATAAAAAACACCCCAGCGCGCTGGGGTGTTTTGCTGTGTGTGGCTAGGCTTGCGTCGCGATTAGAACGCGTGGGAAACAAACAATTTGCAATCCCACACCTCCAGCTGACTTACGCCCAGACTCTGGTAGCTGGCGCTCACGTCCACCTGCCAGCTTTGCCTCGCCACCGTGCGCACACCAGCCCGCACCAAGCCTTGCCAATCGGGGTTGAGCGACTGATTAGGCTGCAGGTAGTTATAGAGCACACCGCCCTCAAGATACGGTACGAACACTTGCCCCTGCTGGGTTTGCAGGCGGGTATTGTATTCCGCACTGGCCTGCATCTGCCCGGATTCATGGCGCGGATCATCCACCACCACCTGCAAGGATTTACCCAGCAACACGCCGCTGAATTGGTAGCTTTTCGCCGCTTCCTTGTTATAACTTATCCCGAATTTGGGGCGAATTACATTGCGCTCGTCGAGCGCGTATTCGCCTTGCAAATTGAGGCTGGCGCTGTATTTAGTTGCCGAGCTATCGCCCTGCAGGCTTAACAATTGGTAATCATGACTAACGCGCCCAGCCAGCACATTGGCAAACAGCGACCAGTTCGAGTTTAAGGCATAGGCCAGATACGGCCCCGCCATTACGCTATCGGCATCGCTACTGAGCGCGCCGCGAAAGGCCTCGGCATTTTGCTTGCTCAGTGTCAGCATAAAACCCAGCGACAGCTCGGGGTTGAGTAGGCGATCAGCCCCCAAGCTAAGCGTGCTGCCCTCGCCTTCTAAGGGGCTAAAGCCGCGGCGATTGTCGGAGTGCAGATATTGCAGATCAGCCCAGGCATTCCACTCGCTGGGGGCGAGTAAATCACGCCCCGGGGTGAGTGGAGCAACTTTTAATGCCGCCACCAGCCCCGAGCACGTTTGCAACGAGGCATCATCAACCTGCCCTTGCTCGTCGATCACCGCGCTGGGGCAATACTGCAGTAGCTGGCTGCGGCTTAATTCATAGCTATAGCCATTCATCGCGATCTGGATCGCCCCCGGGCGCGTCACCACCGGCAGATCGGGCAGCTGTGGCCGTGCCACAATCGGCAAATCCGGGATTTCGGGCCGTACCGCCACCGGCAATTCAGGAATGCTCGGGCGTATCGCCACCGGCCGATCAGGAATTTGCGGCCGCACAGCTACGGGGCGCTCGGGTATTTGAGGGCGCACGACCTCTGGACGCTCGGGCTTGGCCGGTGGGCGCCACGTTGGCGGCAGCAAGGGGTTGGTTTGGTTGCGAGATTGCAAAAAGCAATCATACGAGCCATCCGGCTTCATTCGGTCGAGTTTATGCGTGCCATTGACGTCGTTTTTAACCACCGTTGATTCGGTAATATGCGTCGATGCCCCACTGGTTTGCCAGCTATCAATCGAGGCCACGCCCGGCGCGCTCACCCGAAAAGAATCAGCGCGATTACTCTGGGTAATCCAATACGATTTGCTGTTATCGGCGCTGCGCCCCAGATAATCAAATTGGGTCGTTTCAAACCGATCGGCGCAATCGGCGCCATACGCCAAGAGCGGAAACGCCATTGCTACGGCCAGCGGTAAATGGCGACATGCGAAAGAAACTGGATTCATAACATTCTCAAGCAAATTGAATACTCACGCCAAGCAGCTAGCTTGGCGTGAAGTCAGGTTTAGTGATCGTGCTTGTGTGATAGCAAAGCGGTCAGGCTGGCGGTGGTTTGTGCCTGCAATTCGCGCGTGGCAGCTTGTGGCCTCATCGCGGGTAAAGTGGCCGGCTTCACCTTGCCTTTCTCGGGGGCGACGGGCTGCCAGCGGCCTCTTGCAATGAGGTGGTTTGCGCAAATACCGGGCTAATCAATATTGCGCCAATCGATAAACTCAGTAGTGTGTGTTTCATTGTTCACCCTCCTTTTGTATACCCTGCATAGGTATATCGGTACGGAGCATTTTTATAAATAATTTCAGCGCAATACCCATCAATTAGATTGCAACTTAATGGGATAAGGCTTGATTTTCAGTTTAGCGATGCCCAGTTGCTGGGCTTGTTGCAGGCTTAATTGCTGATTCACCAGCGCCGCTAACGCGGCTTCAGTTACTATCAATATCCGCTCGCCGCCACGGGGCGGCAGGCTATGGGTTTGCAGCTTGAGGCGGTGCGCCGACTCCAGCAGGCTACTGGCAGACAGATCATCCTGATCACTCAGGCGCGACCATAGGCCGCCCTCGGCCAGATAAATATGCAAAGTCCCCGTCATTCCGGCGGCTTCCTGCAGATCGCGCAACTGCTCCAGCCAGTGCAAACTGCGCTGCAAAGCCACCTGCCCGCTCAGTGGCTCAATCGCCGCCAGCTCACCATCGCTGATGGCAATCTGGGTAGCAAAAACCGCCGTTGGGGCGGCAGGGTCAACTTCGCTCGGCCCGCCCGCGCCATCATAAATACAGGCCCAGAGCGATGCGGCCGGCAAACTGAGGGCCAGACTCAAGGCAACAAAGTGCAGATTTAGTTTCATGCTTGATCAGGTTTTAGCAGCAAACAGGCCGCCATCTGGCGGCCTGTTGGCGCTGATTACTTGGCTTGTTTGGCGCGACGGTAAATGGTTTTGCCTTCTTTGATGGTTTCAACGACTTTGATATCTTTGATCGCCATTGGCTCAACTTTTAGCGGGTTTTGATCAAGGATGACCAAGTCAGCCAGCTTGCCTGTTTCCAGTGAGCCTTTTTTGTCTTCCTCGCGATATTGATAAGCCACATTGATGGTCATGGCTTTCAAGCCTTCCAGCGGAGTGATGCGTTGCTCAGCGCCAAACACCTCACCACCACGCGAAACACGGTTCACCGCCGACCACAGCATAAACATCTGATCGAGCGGAACCACGACAAAGTCGGTGTGGTTGGTCACGGTGATGCCGCGATCAATCGCATCGCGCATCGGACTGATATAGCTGGCTTGCTCCATGCCGCGATTGGCTTTGTGCGCTTCGCCAAAGTAGAAGGTATGCAAGGTGAACATCGACGGAATGATCTTGTATTGCGCGTATTTACCCAGCTGATCTTTACGCACAAACTGCGAGTGAATCACCGTGGTACGGCGATCTTTATCCAGACTACCCGCCGCGGCGAATTCGTGCGCGGCGATAAATTGGTCGATTGCGGCATCGCCATTGGCGTGCAGATTCAGTGGCAAGCCCAGGTCATATACGCGTTTCACTACTTTATTGGTCAACTCCGCCGGAATAGTTGGCTCGCCCTTCCAATCTTGCTCACCGCCAGGGCCGCCATTGAGATAGGGCGTGGTAAAGAAGGCGGTACGGCCTTGTGGTGAGCCATCAATCGTCACCTTGATGCCACCGAGTTTGAAGCGATTGTGGTATTTGCCGAAGGTGGCTGGCGGATTGGTTTTGAGCACTTTTTCCATATCGGTCATAAATGGAAAAGCGATCACATCAATGATATTCGCACCCAATTTGGCGGCCTTTTGCATCACCACAATATCGCCTTCATGCGAGGCGCCTTCGTGGGCGGTGGTGATGCCGGTTTGGGCAAACAGCATTTGGCCCGCGCGGGTGGCCGCGGCGATTTCTTTATCGGTTGTCGGTTTGGGCAACTGGCCAAAGACCGGAATAAACGCCGTTTCCATAATCAGGCCGTAGGGCTCGTTGGTGCCTTCCTTGCGCACGATAATCCCGCCTTCCGGGGTTTTGGTGTCGGCATTGATGTTGAATTTTTTCAGCGCCAGGCTATTGAGCACCCCACCGTGCATCGACACATGGTGCACGATCACCGGGTTATTGGGCAGCGCCGCATCCAGATCGTCGCGATTGAGCAAGCGCCCCTCGGGCATCGCGGTATCGTCATAGCCATAGGCCTGAATCAGCTCGCCTTTTTTGATTTTCTTCTCAGCGGCAAATTTTTTCAGCTCGGCCACAATGCTGGGCACATCTTTCGCGGGGCCGGCAGGTGGCGCGTAGAGATTAAGCTGGCTGGCTACGGTGAGTGAATTGATATAGTGGCTATGCGCATCCAAGAAAGCGGGCAATAAAGTCTGCCCATGCAGATTGACCATTTTGGTCTGTTTGCCCTTGAGCTTGCCCAGCTCGGCGCGGCTACCCACCGCCAGAATCACCCCACCTTTCACGGCCAGAGCTTCGGCAGTGGGCTGCTGATCATTGATGGTGACAATATCGCCGCCGTAGTAAATGGCATCGGCCACTTTGGCGGGGGCAGCAGCGGCAAGCCCGCCACCAAAAGCCAAAGTCAGTGCAAGGGTAATCGAATGAAATTGGGTGTGCATAGCAAGCCTCTCCGCAGGTGATATTTATTTATGAGACAACAAGCTGGAAGCTTGCCGACAGTAATTAATAGCACACTGTTGCACACTAAAAAATGACAACCAATGCCCACTACAGCATTGTGTGTATTCACCAACAAGCCAGCTGCGCTGGCGAGCCGGGGAGGCGCATACGGCATTGAGCGCTAGGTAGTAATCAATACGGGTATTGCCACATAGGCCTTGATTTAAATAGCGTTCAGACACATACCCAACACAAACCCATACCAACCCCCATTGAACGGACATAAAAAAACGGGCCCCGCAGGGCCCGTTGTGTTTGGCGTGCTGACGCTTATTTCACCAGTGCTTTCGCACGTGCCACCACGTTTTCTACCGTGAAGCCGAAGTGCTTGAACAGCAATGGCGCAGGTGCTGATTCGCCGAAGGTATCGATACCGATTACGTCACCTTCCAGACCTACGTATTTGCGCCAGAAGTCGCTGGTGGCCGCTTCAACCGCCAGGCGTGGCACGCCAGCTGGCAAGACTGAAGCTTTGTACGCTGCGTCTTGTTTGTCGAACACGTTAGTGCTTGGCATTGAAACCACGCGGGCTGCGATACCTTCAGCCGCCAGTGCGTCGAACGCTTTCACCGCCAGATCCAGCTCAGAACCGGTGGCCAGCAACACCACTTTGGCATTCGCCGCATCGCGCAGTACATAGCCACCGCGTTTGATGTTCGCGATTTGCTCTTCAGTGCGCGTTTGGAAAGCCAGGTTTTGACGGCTGAAGATCAATGAAGATGGCGTAGTGCGCTGTTCAATCGCATCGGCCCAAGCCACGACCGACTCAACGGTGTCGGCTGGACGCCAAGTATTCATGTTCGGGATGCAACGCAGGGTTTGCAGTTGCTCTACCGGCTGGTGAGTTGGGCCATCTTCGCCCAAGCCGATTGAATCGTGCGTGTAAACGAAGATATTGTTGGTTTTCATCAGCGCGGCCATACGTACTGCGTTCAGTGCGTATTCGCAGAACATCAGGAAGGTGCCGCCAAATGGACGGAAGCCGCCGTGCAGTACCAGGCCGTTCATAATGTGGCTCATACCGAATTCGCGCACACCGTAGCTGATGTGGTTGCCGCTGATTTGGCCGTTTTCGACTTTCAGGCTGCTAGAGCCTTTCCAGTTGGTCAGGTTAGAGCCGGTCAAGTCAGCCGAACCGCCGAGCATTTCTGGCAAGTTTGGTGCGAAGGCTTGGATCGCGTTTTGGCTGGCTTTACGCGTGGCGATGGTTTCGGCTTTCGCGTTGATCTCAGCAATGGCAGCTTTCACCAGATCTTGCCAGTTCGCTGGCAAGTCGCCTTTCATACGGCGAGTGAATTCAGCGGCTTCGGCTGGGTATTGCGCGGCGTATTTCGCAAACAGCGCGTTCCATTCAGCTTCAGCAGCAGCACCAGCGGCTTTTTTGTCCCAACCAGCGTACACGTCAGCAGGGATTTCGAATGGGGCGTGTGGCCAGCCAATCGCTTCGCGCGTCAGTGCGATTTCCGCGTCGCCCAATGGCGCACCGTGGCAATCGTGGCTAGCGGCTTTGTTGGGCGAGCCTTTACCGATGATGGTTTTGCAGCAGATCAGGGTTGGTTTGTTGCTTTCAGCTTTGGCGGCAACGATGGCGGCGTTCAGTGCATCCACATCGTGACCATCAACGCCAGCAATCACGTGCCAGCCGTAAGATTCGAAACGTTTTGGCGTGTCGTCGGTGAACCAGCCTTCAACGTGGCCATCAATCGAAATACCATTGTCGTCCCAGAACGCGATCAGTTTGCCCAAGCCCCAAGTGCCGGCCAGCGCGCACGCTTCGTGAGAGATACCTTCCATCAAGCAACCGTCGCCCAGGAACACATAAGTGTGGTGGTCAACGATATCGAGGCCCGGTTTGTTAAATTGCGCCGCCAGCAGTTTTTCTGCCAAAGCGAAACCCACGGCATTGGTGATACCTTGGCCAAGCGGGCCAGTCGTTGTTTCTACACCAGGCGTGTAGTGAACTTCGGGGTGACCTGGGGTTTTTGAATGGAATTGACGGAAGTTTTTGATGTCTTCCATCGATACATCGTAACCAGTGAGGTGCAGCAATGCGTATTGCAGCATTGAGCCGTGGCCATTCGATTGTACAAAGCGGTCGCGGTTCGCCCAAGCTGGGTTTTGCGGGTTAAAGCGCATATGGCCACCCCACAATGCCAGACCAATTTCAGCCATCCCCATCGGTGCGCCTGGGTGACCTGAATTGGCTTTTTGCACAGCGTCCATCGCCAGTGCGCGAATTGCATTTGCTAAATCAGTACGCGTAGCTGCCATCACGGTTTTCCTTAATCAATGAAAAACGAATTGCCGCCCGTGATCAGCCATGTTTAGCCGCCCAATCCAGGCCACAACCCAAGGTCAAAAAAGTCTCTGCATTATCGCTGCCCACACCAAATTGGCATAGTGGCCAGCCTAAAAAAATCCACGCGCCCATTAGAGCACGCAGCCATGCCAGTAATGTTGCGGAAAAACAAACCCGCCGCAAATGGGCGGCGGGTGCGGGGGTGCATGTCGCGCCGTTTATTCAAGCACGTAAGTACCGGGTGCGGCGCACAGCTTGGCGTGTTTGCGACTCGACAGTTTGGGCTTCACCTGATTACCCGACTGCGGGCGCAACCATTCCACCCAATTGGACCACCAGCTACCCGCCACCTGCGTCTGGCCGGCTAGCCAGTCCTCAGCGCCGGCGCCTTTAGTTGGCGTGCCCTGCCAGTAGCTGCGTTTACACTTGGGCCCCGGCGGGTTGATGATGCCGATGATGTGGCCTGAGGTCGATAAGGTAAATTGCACTGGCCCAGCCACGCGCTCGACCAGCGTGTAGGTTTGCTTCCACGGCGCGATATGGTCTTCTTCGGCGCTGACCATATAAATGGGCTGGGTGATCTGCCCCAGATCGATGGGCTGGCCCGCCAGGGTGAGGGCGTCGGGCTGAACCAGTTTATTGTGCCAGTACAGCTCGCGCAGATAGGTGTGGTGCATGCACTTGGGCATGCGGGTGGTATCCATATTCCAATACAGCACATCAAAGGCCATCGGCGTTTCACCGAGCAGATAATTGCTGGCCCAGTAATTCCAGATCAGGCTATTGCTACGCAGCAGGCGAAAACTCGCCGCCATGTCTTTGCCATCCAGATAGCCTTTGTTTTCCATAATCCGGTCGATGTAATCGAGGCCATCTTCATCGATAAAGACTTCGATATCCCCCGGCCGAGCAAAATCGGTCAGTGTGGTGAGCAAGGTGGCGCTTTGCACCGGCACTTTGCCCGGCTGCGCCCGATTGGCCCAGGCCAGATAAGTGGTAACCAAGGTACCACCAATACAATACCCCAAGAGATTAACTTTATCGCTACCGGAAATCTCGCAGGCCACATCAATAATCTGCGCCACGCCGTCGGTGAGGTAATCATCCAGCCCCACTTCGCTCATGCTGGCATCAGGGTTTTTCCAGCTGGTGACAAACACCGAAAAGCCTTGGTCAACCAGATACTGGATCATGCTCTTTTGCGGATTCAAATCCAGCACGTAGTATTTATTGATCCACGGCGACACCAGCACCAGCGGTACCTTATGCACGGTGGGGGTATTAGCTTCAAAGTGAAGTACTTCAAGGAGTTTACCGCGATACACCACGGCACCCGGAGTAGTGGCGAGGTTTTCGCCCACCTTAAAGGCGCTCAGATCCGTCATGGAAATATCGCCACGCGCCATATCGGCCAGGAAATTCTGCCAGCCTTTCGCCAGGCTCTCGCCGCGGGTTTCTAGCGCAGTGGCCAGCGCATTCGGATTGGTCAGCAGGAAATTTGTCGGCGCCAAGGCATTGAGCCATTGGCGTAACCAGAAGGCGCTGATACTGCGTTGCTGCTCATTCAAGCCCGGCGTAGCGTACAGGCAATTTTGCAGCCAGCGGGTATTGAGTAAATACAGCTCTTTGATGCTGTCCCAGTACGGTGAATCGCACCAGACCGGATCGGCAAAACGTGGGTCTTCGGGATGAGGCGGAATCACATCGGTGTCGGGCTCGCCCCAGTAGCGGCGAGTGGCAAAGCCCAAGAGGCGGATTAAATCCCGATTGTAAGTGCCGCATACTTCCAAGAGCTGCTGCGGATGGGCCAGCCAAGCCTGATGGGCTTGCTGCGTGGTGGCCCACAAACCGAAGGGATCGAACAGCTGCCGCATCTGATGCTGCAGGGTCTGATTGCGCTGCTGTTGTTCGGCAGCGAATTGCGTGACGACTTTCTCAGGCATGATGGCGGCTCCGCGCGGCGATATCTTTCAATCTACGCTGCAGCGCAGCAATTTTCAATGGCCATTTTACCGCCTGACCATCCGCATCAGCCCGACCTCAATCGCCCCCTGCCGCCAGTCAGTCGCCAAGGCGCTGCAATGCCACCGTTCGCGCCCATTGCAGCCGCTCAACCGTACCTACATCCAGCCATTGCCCCTGATGCAAGCTGGCACTCACTAGCCCCTGCGCCATGGCCTCGCGCAGCAAGGGGCCAAGCTTGGCCGGTTGGCCGGCTGGCGTTTGCGCAAACAAGGCCGGGTGATACAACCCCACACCGCTAAAGGTGTAGAGCGGGCTGCCATCAGCCACGGCCAGCCCTGCCGCAAGGCCAAAATCACCAGCGGGGTGATGCTCGGGATTGGGCACCAAAATCAGATGCGCCAAGCGCCCCGGCGCCAGGCTTTGCAGCACTGGCTGAGCAAAATCAATGTCGGTAAACACATCGCCGTTCACCACCAGAAATGGCGTTGCGCCATCCGGGCTTAATTGCGGCAAGGCCGTGGCAATGCCGCCGGCGGTTTCCAGCGCCTGAGTTTCCGCTGAATACGTCAGCTGCAGGCCATAGGCCGCGCCATCTTGTAACCGTGCCTCAATCTGCGCCCCTAGCCAGGCATGATTGATGACCACTTGCGCAAAGCCCGCCGCCCGTAGCGCCTGCAGGTGCCAGCCAATCAAGGGCTGCCCAGCCACATCCAGTAGCGGCTTGGGGGTGGTATCGGTGAGCGGGCGCATCCGTTCGCCACGGCCTGCGGCCAAGATCATTGCTTTCATTCAAACATACCCGTCGCAGTATCAGGCCGTAGCGCAATGATATTGCGAGCTACCGCCCGATACCCACATTAAAAGGTAAAACCGGATTCCACTGGCGTGCCATGCAGATTCAGCAGCAGGCGCCCCAGCGGCGTCAGCTCGCGATAGCGCAGACATACCTGGCGCACATATTCGAACACGCGCGGCTGATCGGCCAGATATTGCGGCTTACCATCACGCAGATTCAGGCGCGCAAACAGCCCCAAAATCTTGATATGCCGCTGCAAGCCGGCCATTTCAAAGGCGCGGTAGAAATCGGCAAAATCTTCCTGCACTGGCAGATGCGCTTCGCGGGCTTGTTCCCAATAGCGGATCGCCAGATCAAGTACAAAGGCTTCGTTCCAGGTGACATAAGCGTCGCGCAGCAGCGACACCAGATCGTAGGCCACCGGGCCTTTTACCGCATCCTGAAAATCGATCACCCGCAGCGCCTCACCCTGCACCATCAAATTGCGGCAGTGGTAATCGCGATGCATAAACACCGTGGGCTGCAGCAGGATTTCGCGCTGCAAAAGCTGGCAGCTATGCGCCCAGATTTTTTCTTCGGTGGCGGTGAGGGTATGGCCAAATTGCTGACCGATATACCACTCTTTGCAGATATCCAGCTCGCGCTGAATAAAGGCTGCATCAAATACCGGCAAGCCTTCATCTAGGGTATGTGCCTGCAATTGAATCAAATCGTGGATTGCACGCAGATACCACCCCTTGGCATTCTCTTCATTCAAGACTTGCGCTAGCGTGACATCACCTAGGTCTTCCAGCAGCACCAAGCCCAGCTCAGGCGCATGGGCGTGCAGCTGCGGCACTGCCACGCCGGCACCGGCCAGCTGCGCCTGCCGCTGTACAAAGGGCTCGGCGCTAAATGCCGCCGGGTCAAAATCCATCACGATCGCCGTGCGCTCAGGCCAGCGGGCCCGCCAGTATTGGCGCACACTGGCATCGCTGGCGGCCAAGGTCAGCTCACTGGGCGCTTGCCCCATGACCTGACTGAGCCAGCTGGTAATTTGTTCTTGTCGGTTCATGCGAGGAAATCCAATCGAATCTGCTAGAATCGTCGCATTCTACCAGTTAGCTGAACAAGGCCACATGCCGTTGCGCCATTCACCGCCCTTTCACCTGTCGATTCTGAAACTCTCACTGGCCATTTTGCCCTGCTGGGCCTTCGCCGAGAGCGCCCCGCCCACTCCCGCCGAACCGCCGGTCTTTATCGAAGCCGATCAGGCCATGGTGCAGGAAGGCGAATACACCGAAGCCCGCGGCAATGTGGTGATGAACCGCGATGCGGTCGAGGTGGAATCCGACTGGGCGCGCTACCAGTTTGCGGCGGACAAATTACTGGCGGGGGATCAGGTCAAACTGAAAAAAGATGGCGACACCATCTGCGGCAAGCAGCTGGACATCACCTTGGGTACGCGTGAAGGCGCGCTCAATGAGGCCACTTACGAATTGAACTACGGCCAAGCCCGCGGGCAGGCCGAAAAGGTAGATTTCGAGGGCAAAGATAAATACCGCGTGCACAAAGGCAATCTCACCACCTGCTCGGTGGAACAAAACGCCTGGTATGTCCACGCCCGCGAAATGCAGCTCGATTACACGCAAAACTACGGTCAGGCCTGGAATGGCTGGCTAGAATTTCAGGGCGTACCGATTTTCTACTATCCGTGGATCGATTTCCCACTGGATGGCGGGCGCAAAACCGGTTTTTTAATGCCGAATTTTAATTACAGTAATCGCAACGGTTTTGAGCTGACCACGCCGTTTTACTGGAATATAGCGCCCAACTACGACGCCACGATTTTCCCGAGTTATTTCTCCAAGCGCGGCATGATGCTGGGCGGAGAGTTTCGTTATTTGCAGCCAGAATACCGCGGGATGCTCAAGCTGGAAGGTATTGATGACAGCCTCGCCAACGATCGCCGCTATAGCCTGCTGTTTCAGCATAGCCAGCAGCTGGCTGACCGACTGCAGCTGGATTTAAACTACCAGCGCGTGTCGGATGATAAGTATTTCAGTGATTTTGGTGATCGCTTGAGTGTGGCATCGCAAGTCAATCTGCCCCAAGAAGCCGTGCTGAGCTATTCGGGGAGCAACTGGTCGACCTATCTGCGGGCGCAACAATACCAAACGCTGCAAAGTACCACCTCCCCCGTCGAAGAGCCCTATCGTCGTCTGCCGCAGTGGTACGCCAGCTATAACCCAAGCTTGGGGTATGGCACGCAAAGCAATGTCAGCGCCGAATTCACCCGCTTTACCCACGACACCAAAGATCAAGGCCAACGCAGTTGGATTTACCCGACTGTGAGCCTGCCGCTGGCGAATCAATACAGTTTCCTCACCCCGAAACTTGGGGTGCATGCGACGTACTACAGTACCGAAACCGCCAACGGCCGCGATCTAGGTAGCGAGAGCCGCGTGCTCCCTATCGCCAGCCTGCACGGTGGTTTGTTCTTCGAGCGTGAGGGCAGCCTGTTTGGCAGCAACATCATCCAAACATTGGAACCCCAGCTGTATTATTTGTATGTGCCGTACAAAGATCAGTCCAAGCTGCCTAACTATGACTCTGGCGCCACGGATCTTTCTTGGTCGGGCCTATTTGCCGAGAACAAATATTCGGGCAATGACCGGATCAACGATGCCAACGAAATCACCCTGGCGCTCAACAGCCGCATTTTTGATGACGAGAGCGGGGTTGAACGCTTTTCCGCCGGGATTGGCCAGCGCCTGTACCTGCATTCACCGAAGGTGGGCCTCTCGGGCAATCTGACCGATGATCAGGTGAAAACCTCGGACATGCTGTTCTTGCTTGGCGGCAATTTACCCTACGATCTGCGCGTGGATTACAGCCTGCAGCACAATACGCGGGAAGACAAAACCGTGCGCTCCGATGTCAATCTGAACTGGCACCCGGGTGAATTCAAAACCTTGAATCTGCGCTACAGCGTGAACCGCCTAACGAATACCGAGCAACTGGATACCAGTGCGCAATGGCCGCTGGGCGGGGGCTGGTACGGCGTTGCCCGCTATAACTACTCGCTGAAAGACAATCAGGCGCTAGAGGCGCTGGCCGGGGTTGAATATAATGCCGGATGCTGGGCGCTGCGGATCGCGGCGCAACGCTTTATCACCACCAATAGCGAATACAAAACCAATTATTTCCTTCTGCTCGAACTGGGTGGCTTGGCCGGCATCGGGATGAACCCGATCTCAGCTTTGCGCCAATCGATTCCTGGCTATGCGGATACATACGCATCGCCCAAATTGCGTTAAACAGGTTTTCTATGACAAGCAGCCCTAAACTCAGCTCTTTGCTTAACCGCATCCGCTACAGCGCGCCGCTGATTGCCGCCTTGCTCAGCGCGGGCGCCAGTGCCAGCGTGGTGACCGTCGATCGCGTGGTGGCAGTGGTCAATCGTAGCGCCATTACCCAGGTCGAGCTGGCGCGTAAAGTCGATACCATCAAGCAAAATCTGGAACGGCAAAAAGTAAAATTGCCACCAGATGATGTGCTGCAACAGCAAGTCCTCGACCGGATGATCATCGACCAAGTCCAGCTGCAATATGCCGAGCAAAGTGGTTTGCGCATCGATGATCGTCAGCTAGAAATCGCCTTGAACCGCTTGGCCGAGCAAAACCAGCTGTCGCTGCCCGAGTTTCGCAAAAAAGTTGAGGCCTCCGGCATCACTTGGCGCCAGCTACGCGAAGACATTCGCCAGGAAATCACGCTGGGCCGGCTGAAAGAGCGCGAAGTGGATAACCGGGTGGTGGTCACCGAGTCGGAAATCGATGATTACCTGAAAATCGCCGGCAGCCGCGCCAAACAGGAATACGAGCTGGCGCAAATCCAAGTCAATATCCCAGAAAACGCCACGCCGGAACAAGTGCAAGCCAAACGCGCACGGATCCAGAATGCCCGCCAAGAATTGGCGGATGGCAAAGCGTTTGCCACGGTCGCCGCGAGTTACTCGAATGATGCAAGCGCCACCAAGGGGGGCAATCTGGGTTGGCGTGCTGCCGGTTCATTACCGCCAGCCTTTACCGCCCTGCTGGATAAAATGAAACCGGGTGAATACACCGATATCGTACGGACTCCGGTGGCCTTCCACATCTTCAAACTGCTGGATAAGCGCGATCAGAATCAAAAAGTTATTGTGAAGCAAACTCACGCTCGCCATATCCTGATCCGTAGCAACGAGCTGGTATCCACCACCGATGCACAGCAAAAACTGCAGCAAATGCGCGCCCGCATCATGGCTGGCCAGGATTTTGCGCAAGTCGCGAAAGCCTTCTCCGAAGACCCCAGCGCAGCCAAAGGCGGGGATCTGGGCTGGCTCAATCCGGGTGAAACAGTGCCGCAATTTGAACAGGCCATGGATGCGCTGGCGCTCAATGAAATCAGCCAGCCGGTGCAATCGCCCTTTGGTTTTCACCTGATTCAGGTGCTAGAGCGCCGTGACCAAGACGTGACGCTGGAACAAGCCCGCTTCAAAATCCGCAATGAGCTACGCCAGCGCAAAGCCGAAGAGCAATACGAAGACTGGCTGCGCCAATTGCGTGACCGCGCGCGGATCGAAATCCGCCTGAAGGACGAATAATGCAGGCAGCTGTTGCGCCACTGGTCATCACCAGTGGCGAGCCGGCGGGCATCGGCCCGGAAATCTGTGTAAAAGTCGCCGCCGGCGCCTTGCCGCATCCCTGCGTGATTCTGGGCAACCGGCAATTACTGATCGAGCGCGCCACCTGCGTCGGGGTAGACCCGGCCTTGGTGGCAAGCTGGCCAGCTTATCAGGCTAACCAGCTTTCAGCAGAACACCCGCCGGTGGCCATTGCCGACGTGCCACTGGCCGCGCCCGCCCTAGCTGGCTCGCTCAACCCGGCCAACGCCCACTACGTACTCACCCTGCTTGATCAAGCCATTGCCGGCTGTCAGCGCGGTGAATTTGCCGGCATGGTCACAGCCCCGATTCACAAAGGGGTGATCAACGAAAGTACTGATGGCGGGTATTTCTCTGGACACACCGAATACCTTGCCGAGCAGACCAATACCCCCCAAGTCGTCATGATGCTGGCGGGCGAATATGGCCAGCAGCAGATGCTGCGGGTCGCACTGGCAACCACGCATTTACCACTGCAAGCCGTGTCAGCAGCCCTGACGCCGGATTCTTTGCGCCGCACGCTACAGATTTTGCATCATGATCTGCAGCAGCATTTTGGCCTCGCCCAGCCGCGCATTCTGGTGGCGGGGCTCAACCCGCATGCGGGCGAATCCGGACATATGGGGCGCGAAGAAATCGACGTCATTATCCCGGTACTGAATGAATTGCGCGCCCAAGGCATGCAGCTGATTGGGCCGCTACCGGCCGACACCCTGTTTAATCCGCCCATCCTAGCGCAGGGCGACGCCGTGCTGGCGATGTACCATGATCAGGGCTTGCCGGTGCTCAAGTTCGCCACTTTTGGCGCGGGCATCAATATCACCCTGGGCTTGCCCTTGATCCGCACTTCGGTGGATCACGGCACGGCGCTCGATCTGGCGGGCACCGGGCGCGCCGAAACCGGCAGTTTACTCGCCGCCTATCAACTTGCCAGCCAGCTGGCGGCAGCGCGCGCAGTCTAAAGTTTTCAAAGGAATTTGTATGGCCCATATCCCGCGCAAACGCTTCGGGCAGAATTTTTTGCAAGATCAGGGCGTGATTGCCGGCATTATCAATGCCGTGGATCCGCATAAAGACGATGCCATCGTGGAAATCGGCCCCGGCTTGGCGGCGCTCACCGCCCCGCTGCTCGATCGCGTACCGACCCTGCATGTGGTCGAGATCGATCGCGACATCGTGACGCACCTTTCCGCCCGCTATAGCGCTGAGCGGCTGGTGATTCACAATATCGATGCGCTGCAATTCGATTTTGGTGCGCTGGCGCGCCAGATTGCCCCCGGCGGCCGAATCAAGCTCGTGGGCAACCTGCCCTACAATATCTCGACCCCGCTGCTATTTCATCTGGCCAGCTTTGGCGCGGTAATCCACGATATGCACTTTATGCTGCAAAAAGAAGTGGTTGACCGCATGGTGGCCGAACCGGGCACCACCGATTACGGCCGCCTCTCGATCATGCTGCAGTATCGCTATTTGATGGATCACATCATTGATGTACCGCCTGAAAGCTTCGATCCGCCGCCAAAGGTGGATTCGGCTGTGGTGCGGATGGTGCCCTACGATACGCTGCCGCATCCGGCCGTGAACGAAGAGCACCTGCAAAAACTGGTGATCACCGCCTTTGCCCAGCGCCGCAAAACCATCCGCAATAATCTCAAAGGCATTGCCAGCGATGAACAGCTGGCGGCGGTAGGGATTGAGCCGAGCTGGCGGCCCGAAAACATCAGCGTCGCGCAATATGTGGCGCTCTCGAACACCCTCGCCAGCTAGGGTTTTCCCCGCTAGGCTGGCCCCAACAAAGACCGGACAATCAAAGGCTTGATTGATGAATGCACCGACAACAATGATCCGCTTCGAGCAAGTAAACAAATGGTATGGCCGCGACCACCATGTGCTGAAGAATCTGAATCTGGAAGTGAAACAGGGCGAAGTGGTCGTCGTCTGCGGGCCTTCTGGCTCGGGTAAATCAACGCTGATCCGCACCATCAATCAGCTAGAGCCGATCAATGACGGCCAGATCTGGGTTGATGGCATTCAGGCCAATAGCCCGAAAACCAATATCAACAAGCTGCGCGAAGAAGTCGGCTTTGTGTTTCAGCACTTTAATCTTTACCCGCATCTATCTGTGCTGGAAAACATCACCATTGCCCCAATTCAGGTGAAAAAGCAAAGTAAAGCCGAAGCCGAAAAAACGGCGCTGGAACTGCTGGAGCGGGTGGGTTTGGCGCATAAAAAAGACGCCTACCCCAGCAATCTTTCCGGTGGCCAGCAACAACGGGTAGCGATTGCGCGCGGCCTGGCGATGAGCCCACGGGTAATGCTGTTTGACGAGCCGACCAGTGCGCTGGATCCGGAAATGATTGGCGAAGTGCTATCGGTGATGAAATCGCTGGCCGAATCAGGCATGACCATGATGGTGGTGACCCACGAAATGGGCTTTGCCCGCGAAGTAGCCGACCGCATCATCTTCCTCGACCAAGGTGAGATTCTGGAAGACACCACGCCAGAAGCTTTCTTCACCAACCCGTGCACCGATCGCGCCAAGCAGTTCCTGCGCCAGATCCTTGCGCCGCTGCACCAATAACCCCCACCGGGTATATTCCAGAAAGCCATTCGGATGAATGGCTTCTTTTATATACCTTACTAGATTCACAAAACAGCGCTGACTGGCTAAGCTAATAGCTCTACCCATCGCTATGGCGGCGCTATTCGATGTCTGTGTTCCGACTTTTATTTTGCTGGCTGAGCATCAGTTGCCTTGGCGCAGCCAGCAGCTGGGCCGCCAGTGTAGTGCCCATTTATACCCATTACGATTACCCACCCTTCCTCACCGCTAAACAAGGCCTAAGTCGCGACTTGGCCGACGAGCTCACCCGCCGCAGCCAAGGGCGGTATCAGTTTGTGGTGCAACTCACCCCGCGCAAACGGCTGGATTTATTGCTCGCCCAGCCCAATTGGCAAGGGGTGGTACCGTGGGTCAACCCACAATGGTTTCCTACGACCCAAGGCGGGCTCTGGAGCGACATGCTGTTTCTGGATGCCGATCTGGTCATCAGCCGCAAACCGCTGCAATACAGCAGCCCGGCCAGCCTCACGGGGCTCACCTTGGGTGGTATTCTGGGGCACCATTATATGGAGCTGAGCGACGCCCTCAACAGCGGTCAGGTGCAACGCGACGACGCCCCTAATCAGGAAAGCAATCTGCGCAAACTGGCCTCGGGGCGAGTGGATGTGATCTTTGTGCCGCAAAGCAGCTGGGGGGATTACCAGCACACCAATCCGAGCCTCATCGAGGGCTTAAGCGTGGCGCGCCAGCCGCGCAATCATTATCCGCGCCAGCTACTGGTGTCGGAGCGGCAGCCGGCACTGGCGCAATTTGTACTCACTGCGGTACGCGAGCTCAATGCCGACCCTGCGTGGCAGCAAAAACTCGCGCCCTATCGCTTTGCCAACCCGCGTTAAGTGCGGGCCTGCATCCCCAGTCGCATCCAGAGCTCCGCCACCCCTGGCGGCACCGGCTGGCTAAAGTAAAAGCCCTGCATATAGTGCACGCCCATGCCCTGCAGAAAGCGCACCGTCTCGATGTTCTCCACCCCTTCGATCACGAGATCAAGCTGCAAGCCCTGCGCCATTTGCGCAATCGCCTGCATCACCCGGCGCCCTTCTTCGGTATGCAGACGCTGCGAGAACGACACATCCACTTTCAGCATATTGGCCGGCATTTCATGCAGCTGCGAGAGCGAAGAATAACCAGTGCCAAAGTCATCAATCGCCAACACAAAGCCCGCATTGGCCAGCTGGCGCAGATGGCGCATTTGCCGCGCGTAATCGGTCAGCGCAATGCCTTCGGTAATTTCGATAATAATATCGCTTGGCCGCAGCTTGAATTGCGCCAGCCGCTCCACCATTTGCGGTACAAAGGTTGGCAGATACAGCTGGCTGCGCGAGATATTCACCATCAGCCGCTGGCTTAGCCCGGCCTCGCGCCAGTCGCGCAGCTTGGCAAAGGCTTGCAGCATAATCTGCTCGGAGAGTTCCTGAATGAGCCCGACTTTTTCTGCCATCGGGATAAACAGCTCAGGACTAATCCAGCCGCTCTTGTCATCTTGCCAGCGCGCTAGCGCCTCTACCGCCATCACTTCACCGCTGCGAGTATTCACAATGGGCTGGTAAAACACCTGTAGGCCACTGTGCTGAATGGCGCTCGAGAGCCGCGATTGAATCGCCACATGCTCCCGCCCCAGCGCTTTCAAATGCACGATATCACTGTAGAAACACACGCTATTGCGACCGGCGTGTTTGGCGTGATACATGGTGTGATCGGCCGCGGAGAGCAGCTCTTCGCCACTTTCGGCGTTATCCGGGTAAATCGCGAAGCCCAGCGAGATTGTGGGCTGGGTTTCTACGCCGTTGATCAAAATACCTTGCCGCGCAGCGAGGCGCAGGTTTTCGGCAATCACGGCCAGCTGGCGCTGATCGTGTAATTCTGGAATCAAGGCCACAAACTCATCACCGCCCCAGCGCGCCAGCAACCCGCCCTCGGGCAAGGCACCCTGCAGGCGATGGGCCAGGGTAATCAGCAGTTCATCGCCGGTCTTGTGGCCAAAGGCATCGTTGATTTGCTTGAAGTGATCCAGATCGATAAAGCCCAGCGCTACTTTATGCTGCAAGCGCGCCGCTTCATCAATCGCCCGGTGAATTTCATCATCCAGCAAAATCCGGTTGGGCAGCCGGGTCAGGCCATCGTAGAGCGCCATCTGGGTGATGTTTTGCTCATTGATATGCGCCACGGTGACATCGCGCAAGACCCCGCGCAAGGCGGTAATGCGCCCTTCTGGCCCGCGATGCGCGATCAATCGGAGCTCCACCCAGATAAAGTCGCCATCTGAGCGCAGCAACCGGAAACGCAAGCTGGCGGGCTCAAGCGATTTTAACTGCTGGCTCATCAAGGCTTGCAGCGCCGTGGCGTCTTCCGGGTGCACCCAGGTGGTGAGCGGGCGGCCCAGCTCGGCCGCCACTTCGCGGCTCTCAATCGCCCGCAGATTAGCCCAAGCCGCAGTCGCCTCGACCAGAATGCCGCTCGGCAATAAATCGACGATGGCCTCTTCCAACAGATTCAGCGTATCGAGCATCGTGCGCTTGCGCGCAGCATCTTGCATCAGCACGGTAACGTCTTGCAGCAGTACCACGGCTTGGCGTTCATGGGTTTCGCCCACCGGCTGAATGCGCACCAGCAAGCTCACTTCCTGTTGCGGCAGATAGCAATTAAATTGGCGGCTGGCCTGTCCGGCCATGATCGCCGGCAAGGCCCGGATGAGCTCATTGGCTAGCTCATAAGGCAAGACCGCTGCCATCGGACGATTGAGCAGTTGCTCGGCAGCGGGCAAGGCCGGGTGGCCAGACCAGACCTGCCGCACCACACCCTGCGCGTCCAGCTCGAACACCATATCCTGCGTGGCGCCCACCAGCGCCCGCAGCCGCTGCTGATTGGCCAGCGCTTCGCTTTCCAGCCGCGCCCGTACCAAGGCTTGCGCCACATGGTTGGCCAACATCGACAGCAGGCGCAGCTCGACCGAATCACGCTGATGGCGCTCGTCGTCATTCAGAAACGCCAAAAACCCGAACATTTCGCCACGCTGCAGCAGCGGAATACACAACAGCTGCCGCACGCCCACCTGGGCCAGCAGCATCTGTTCGGCCAGCGGTAACTCCAGCAGCGATTTATTCAGCACCATGCCCACAGCCAGGGTATCTGCCAGCAAGGCATACTGGTCATAGTCTAGATGCAGAAACGGCTCGGGGGTATATTGGAGCAGACGACAATCGGGCCGCCGCCAGGCGGCCACCAAGCGGGCTTTGCGCTGGCCTTCATTGAGATAAAGGCCCGTCATCCCGCTGGCCGAAGCCTGACCCAAGACCTGCAGCATATCTTGCAGATATTCAGGTTCTTCCGGATGCGCGAGGATATTCACAACGCTATCAAAAGCGTTGAAATAGGTGTGATAGGTGCCCAGTGCCTGCTGCTCAGCCGGGCCTAGCGGAGAAAAACCAACCGAATCAGAGCGCAAAATTCCACCTCTGCTCGCTACCAAGCCATGGCTGGCAGCCAAAAACGAACGGGGATTGTCGCCAATCCCCGTCTTACATGCTGGCGTGGGGCCGTCAGGCTTTTGGCGCTGGCGGCTCAATCACCTCACTGTAGCCACATTCTTTCTGCGGACAAACTTTTTCCGTTCCGCGGCGCTTGGTGACCTTGATGGTCATCACGGGCCACTGGCACTGCGGGCAAGCTTCGGCAATCGGCGGGTTCCATGTAGCGTATTTGCAATCCGGATAGGTATTGCAGGAATAGAACATCTTGCCATAGCGGCTCTTGCGCTCAATCAGGCTGCCTTTGTGGCATTCAGGGCATTCTACGCCAGTGTCTTTCGGCTTTTCCAATGGCTCGATGTGCTTACACTTCGGATAATTGGAGCAACCGATAAACTTGCCATAGCGCCCCACTTTGATGTGTAGCGCCGATTCACATTTCGGGCAGGTGCGATCAGGTACCACTTCCGGCTCGACCGGCGCGGCATTCGGATCATCGCCCAGATTGCGGGTGTAGTCACATTCTGGATAAGCGGTACAGCTGATAAAGCGGCCACGCTTACCCAGCCGGATCGAGAGCTTATTGCCACATTTCGGGCAATCTTCGTCCAGCGCCTCGTGGGTGACTTCCGCCCGCGACAGCGCTTGCTTGTCTTCGACCTGCTTGTGGAATTTCTTCCAGAATTCTTCCAGCACCGGCACCCACTCACGCGAGCCGGTGGAAATTTCATCCAGCTTGTCTTCCAGCTTGGCAGTGAAGTTGTAATCCACGTACTGCGTGAAATGCTCGGTCAGGAATTTATTCACCACTTCGCCGGTGTCGGTCGGTGTGAAGCGCTTTTTATCCAGAATGACGTATTCGCGGTCTTTCAGCGTGTAGATGATCGAGGCATAGGTTGAAGGCCGGCCGATGCCGAACTCTTCCAGCGATTTGACCAAGCTGGCCTCGGTAAAACGCGGCGGTGGCTGGGTGAAATGCTGCTCGCCATAGATCTGCTCGACAGGCAGTACATCGCCTTCGGTCAGAACCGGCAGGCGCGCTTCGTCTTCATCGTCTTCAACATCATCGGCGTCTTCTTGATAAACCGCCATAAAGCCTGGGAACACCAAGGTTTGCCCGGTGGCGCGGAATAGATTTTCCGGCCCACCCACGGCGATATCCACGGCCACAGTATCAAACTTGGCCGCAGTCATCTGACAGGACAATGTCCGCTTCCAGATCATCTGGTAGAGCTTAAATTGCTCTGGCGACAAAAAGGTTTTAACCGATTCGGGCGTGCGCAAGATCGAAGTAGGACGAATCGCTTCGTGGGCTTCTTGCGCGTTTTTAGCTTTGTTTTTGTACACCACCGGCGCATTGGGCAGGTAGTCTTTATCAAAGTGGTTGGCGATAAATTCGCGGATTTCAGTGAGCGCATCATTGGACAACGCCACCGAGTCGGTACGCATATAGGTAATCAAACCGACGGTTTCACCACCCAAGTTCACCCCTTCGTACAGCGACTGGGCCGTGCGCATGGTGCGATCGGTGGTAAAGCCCAGTTTTCGCACCGATTCCTGCTGCAACGTGGACGTGGTGAATGGCGCAGTGGGTGAGCGCGATTTCTTTTTCTTTTCCACCGCGTGCACTTGTGCAGGCTGACCTGAGAGGCTGGCTAGCACTTTGGCTTGGGTGGCTTCATCCGGAATATCGAACTGATCGAGCTTATTGCCTTGCCAGGTCGTGAGCTTGGCCGCAACTTTGCTGCGACCTTTTTTGGTATCCAGATGGATCGTCCAGTATTCCTGCGCGGTGAAGGCGCGGATTTCCAGCTCACGCTCACAGATCAGTCGCAAAGCCGGGCTTTGCACGCGCCCAGCCGACAAGCCGGTACGCACTTTGCGCCACAACAGTGGCGAGAGATTAAAGCCCACCAGATAATCAAGCGCACTGCGCGCCTGCTGGGCATTAACTAGGTTGAAATCCAGATCACGCGGGTGGGCCACCGCCTGCTTCACCGCTGTTTCGGTGATTTCGTGAAAAACCACGCGCTTGAAGGTTTTTTCCGGATTCAGCAGCTTTTTCGCTTTCAGGATTTCCAGAATATGCCAGGAAATCGCCTCGCCTTCGCGGTCCGGATCGGAAGCTAGAAAGACATGATCGGCACGCTCAACGGCCTCACAAATGGCATCGACATGCTTTTTGTTTTTGTCGATGACCTGATACTTCATCTTGAAGCTGTTATCCGGATCGACCGAACCACTCTTGCGCACCAGACCACGCACGTGGCCATACGAGGCCAGAATCTGGAAGTCTTTGCCGAGGTATTTTTGCAGGGTTTTCGCCTTAGAAGGCGACTCAACGATCAGGAGATTAGCGGGCATGATTCCCCGTTACGGTTACAAGTTCGAAGGATGGCGATAACCAAGCTACGGTCACCGCCAATATATATATCAAGCTTTGCGGATGCTTTTCAATGGTAAGCCGCGCCGTCGCGGCCGAACAACAGGTCTTCGATCAGGAGATTAGACAATGCATCTCGCTTTTGCCAAATGACCATCAACACGATCAGCTTCAGGCGCTCAGCGCCCACCTCGCCGTCGGGCTCACGCCAGAGGCGATCGAGCACCAGCTCACGTTCACCGGTACTCAGCAGGCGGGTGGCATCGAGCGAAAAGAAAAATTGTGCCGCTTCGTCTGACAGACGCTGTACTTCATTTTGCTGCAGCGGCCGATAGGCAATGCCCTGCTCGTCGAGCGCCAAATAAGGGGTGATATCCAGCTGTTTGAGCTCCCCCAGCCAAGTCAGCGCATCATGAATATCCTCGCCCTCAAAACCGGCCAACGACAGCTTTTTGGCCACCTGCGAGACATCTGGCAGGCCATCTGCGTTGTAAAATTGTTCAAATAAATAGGCAAGTACTTCAAGCATGATTGGCGTCTTATTTTGCAATGCCCAGTCGCTGATACCGGTTCCCCGGCAGACTGGCCACTTTACCTTCCAGTTCCAAACCCAACAGAATCGCGCACAGCGCCTCGCTCGTCAAGCCGCTTTGCAACACCAGCCAATCAAATTCAACCGCGTCCCACCCCATTAAGCCCAATAATGGCGACTCTTCGCTTGGGGTTTCAAGGCCCGCACTCGGCGTTTTTTGCGGCGAAAGATCCAACGCCAAATTACCGGCCAGCTCTTCCAGAATATCTGCCCCGGCCTCGACTAGTTTTGCGCCTTGCTTGATCAAGCGATGGCATCCTTTGGCCACCGGCGAATGAATCGAGCCCGGAATGGCAAACACTTCACGCCCCAAATCCGCCGCCTGTCGCGCGGTAATCAGCGAGCCACTTTCCAGCGCCGCCTCCACCACGAGACACCCCGCTCCTAATGCCGCAATCAGGCGATTTCGGCGGGGAAAGTGCTCAGCCTTGGGCGGCGAACCTAAGGCCAGCTCGGATAGTAATAGCCCTTGCGCGGCCAAGTGATGTGCTAGCGCCCGATTCGCAGCCGGATAGACGCGATCAAGCCCAGTCCCCACCACCGCGATGCTGCTACCCACCCCACTCAGTCCACCGCGATGGGCTGCAGCATCAATCCCACTGGCCATTCCGCTAATTACACACACGCTTTGCTGCGCTAGAAACGCCGCAAACTGCTCGGCATTGGCAATGCCCTGTGCCGTGGCATTGCGACTACCGACCACACTCACCGCCGGGCGAGTAAGCAAACTCAAATCGCCCTGCGCATACAGCAGCGGCGGTGGGTCAGGCAGATCGAGCAGGCGCTTGGGATAGGCCGCATCGGCCAGGGTAAGTAGTTGGCAATTAGGCTGCGCCAACCAGTTGGCTAGCTGCGCAAATTCGGCATCCAGATTGCGCTCGGCCATTTGGCAGATCGCTGTCGCAATTGAGGGCGATACCAACTCGGCCAGTGTTTTCTCGGTGGCGGATAAAATAAAAGCGGGCTCACCCAGAGCCCGCAGTAATCCGACCAAACCACGGGGGCCCAGCCCATTCACTAAGCTCAGGCGCACCCATTGCTGCAGATCTTGATCCAGCGTCAAGTTTATTCCGCTGGCGTTGCCGCTTCAGCAGCCACCACATCTCCCTGGTTCACTGGCATCGTACTATCCAGCACCAGCGCATAAGAGAGCTGCGGGAAAACGCGATAGATAAAGAGATTGGCATTTTTGATCGGAGGCGTCAGACGATCAGGCTCGCTTTTATCTTCCTTCACTACTTGCCGTGGTGGCTTATAGCTAAACATCACCGTACCAATGTCCACGCCATCAAGGGCGCCCTTGTTCACCACTACGGTCATCAGTGAGCCCACTTCACTCACTCGACCAAAGGTCGCGGCCACTTTGCCTTGCAAGGCTTGCGGCGGCAGATGCGGTGCGTAGTTGATAAAGGTGCGCTCCGGCGCCTTCATCAAGCGGTCGCCCACCTGAATTTCCCGCACCGCCGACACGACTTTCAATGTCACCACATCGCCTTCACGCTGGATGCGAACATCACCTAGGTACTGCACTTCCATACCGAGGGTTTCTTTGTCGTTATCCGGATTTTTGATGTCTTTGCCTTGGCGGAACACCTGATAGGTATCGCCGGCCTGAGCTTCGTTTAGCCCAACCGCATAGATTTGATCCCCCGGCACATACATCACCCGATTATCCGAGCCTGCAGCCACCCGCGGGGCAGCCTTGAAGGTGGGCAAATCCATCACCAGCGGCTTGTAGAGGAAAGGCTCGATCGATTGCAGCGAGATACTTGGGGTCGCATCGCGATCCAGTGGCGACACGCGCACGCGCGGGCTGAGTTTGCCGTTGCCGCCACGTCCGTCGGCTTTGCTGTTTTTCAGCAGTTTCAGGCGTGGTTTGCCACTACTGCGATCCAGTACAATCACATCACCGGGGTAGATCCAGTGCGGATTTTTGATCTCAGTTTTGTTCAGTTGCCAGATTTCTGGCCAGCGCCAAGGCTGTTTGAGGAATTTGCCCGAGATATCCCACAGCGTATCGCCTTTGACCACCACGTAGCGATCTGGCGCATTGTCTGCCAGCTTCAACTCGTCGGCATGGACGGCACCGGCCATCACGCCGGCGGCCAGTAGGAAGGATATAATCGATTTACGCATAGTGTGAGCCCAGTTCTCGCCAGCAACAGCAAGGATTTTTTGATATTTGAACCTTTGCAGGGCAATGTTGCCACTATTCAAATATCTATATGATGAATTAAGCTAAAGCAATTATTTAACCGATTCTGCAGCATAAACTTTTGGTCTAGCAAGCAAAGATGGCAATTCTTAATATTTTGCACTACCCCGACGAGCGTTTGCACACTGTGGCGCAGCCCGTTACCGAATTTGATGCGGCTTTACAACGGCAAATCGATGACATGGCCGAGACCATGTATGCCGCGCCGGGTATCGGCTTGGCCGCCACGCAGGTCAACTACCACTATCGGCTGATCGTGATCGACACGTCCGAGAGCAAAGACGACTTATTAGTGTTGATTAACCCCGAGATTATCGAAATGAACGGGGTCACAACTTACGAAGAAGGCTGTCTGTCGGTGCCTGGCATTTACGAAGAAGTGGAGCGGGCCGAGACTATTAAAATCCGCGCGCTTGATCGCAACGGCCAAGCCTTTGAGCTGGCGGCTGATGGCCTGCTGGCGATCTGTATCCAGCATGAGATCGATCACCTCAATGGCAAAGTGTTTGTTGAAAAGCTCTCGCGCCTGAAACTGAACCGCATTGTGCAAAAACTGAAAAAACGCAAAGCCATGTAAACGCATGGCCCACGGCAAACGCCAGCAGCGGCTGGCGTTTTTGCTTTTGCCCACCCGAGATTGAAGCATGAAGATTATTTTTGCCGGCACCCCGGATTTTGCCGCCAGCGCCCTTAGCGCCCTGATTGCAGCCGGCCATGAGATTGCCCTGGTGCTCACCCAGCCCGATCGCCCCAGCGGCCGCGGCATGAAGCTGACTGCCTCGCCAGTGAAAACCGTTGCCTTGGCACATGGCTTGCCGGTGTATCAGCCGGAAAAACTACGCACCAGCGAACAACAGGAACCCCTGCAGGGTATCAATGCCGACGTGATGGTGGTTGCGGCTTACGGGATTATACTCCCGCAGGCCGTACTCGATTTACCAAGCTTTGGCTGTCTGAATATTCATGCCTCACTGCTACCACGCTGGCGTGGTGCGGCGCCGATTCAGCGGGCGATTTTGGCGGGCGATGACGCAACCGGCATCACCATTATGCAAATGGATGCCGGCCTGGATACCGGCGATATGCTCAGCATCCACACCACGCCGATCAGCGCGCAAGACAACGCCCAAACTCTACATGACAAATTGGCTACCCAAGGTGCCGAGGCGATTGTAGCCGCTTTGGCCGATCTACCTACCTTGCAAGCCCAGCGGCAGGTACAGCCCGCAGCCGGCGTCACTTACGCCGAAAAGCTAAAAAAAGAAGAGGCGCAAATCGACTGGCAACAAAGCGCCGACACGCTGTGCCGCATGATCCGCGCGTTTAACCCCTTCCCCAGCGCACAAACCACGCTCGACGGCCAAGCAGTAAAAATCTGGCAAGCCAGCGTCTGCGCGGGTGATGGCGTCGCAGGCGAAATCCTGGCGGTAGAAAAAGACGCGCTGCTTGTCGCCTGCGGTAGCGGCGCCTTGCGGATTAGCGAATTACAAAAGGCCGGTGGCAAGCGTCTTCCCACCCAGGCTTTTCTCGCTGGCAGCCCGCTCACGGCGGGGCAACGCTTTGGCGCCTAAGGGGTATACCCCTGTAGTTTTTATTTAATAAGGCCTAGCGCCATATACCCTAGAAGAAGCGGATGTTACTGACCCAAACCCTGGCTTGTGAAACGCTGTTTGCTGTGCTCGGCGGACAAAATCTGACCGAAGCCCTTGGCACCACTTGGCGACAAAACCCCAACCTCACCCCGCAGCAGCGTGGCGCCGTGCAGGACATTAGCTACGGCACCTTGCGGCATCTGGGCCTGCTGGAGGCGGTATTGCAGCAGCTGGCCACCAAGCCAGTGAAAGAGCAGGAAGTGCGGATTTTGCTGCTGATCAGCCTGTATCAGCTGCAATTCACCCGCGCTGGCGCCCATGCGGTCGTCGATCACGCGGTTGAAGTGGCCAGCAAAATCGGCAGCGGCAAAGCCAAAGGGCTGGTGAACGCGGTGCTGCGCAATTTCCTGCGTCAGCAAGCCGAACTGATTAGCGCCGCGCAAAAGAACGAACGCGGCCGCTTTAGCCATCCTAAATGGTGGCTCACCGCCATGAAGCAGGCTTATCCCAAGCAGTGGCAACAAATCTTGCAGGCCAATAACAGCCATCCACCGATGACTTTGCGAGTGAATTGTCGCCACACGAGCGCCGAAGCCTATCTGGCGCGCCTCAACGAAGTCGGCATCACCGGCCGCATATTGGGCCCGCAAGCCATACAGCTGGATAAACCGCAAGCGGTGGATGCGCTGCCTGATTTTGCAGCAGGCTGGGTATCGGTGCAGGATTGGGGCGCTCAGGCTGCCGCTTATCTGCTCGATGTGCGCGATGGTCAGCGCGTACTCGATGCTTGCGCGGCTCCGGGTGGTAAAACGGGCCATTTGCTGGAATTGGCCGAGCTGGATTTACTGGCACTGGACGCTGATGCCAAACGCCTAGAGCGCGTGAGCAATAACCTCGAACGGCTGCAATTATCGGCCCGCACGGCCTGCGCCGATGCCGCCGAACCCGCGAGCTGGTGGGATGGCCAATTGTTTGATCGCATTCTGGCCGACGTACCTTGTTCAGCCACGGGTGTGACTCGCCGCCACCCGGACATCAAATGGCTGCGCCGCCCCGACGACTTTGCTGAATTACAATGTCAACAAGAAAAAATATTAGATCAGCTTTGGTCACTCGTAGCGTCAGGCGGCAAACTACTGTACGCTACGTGCTCTGTGTTTCCGGCAGAAAATCAGGCCGCCGTGGCAGCATTTGCCGCGCGCCATCCCGATGCCATCGCCGAACCTTTGCAGCACCCGGCCATTCCTGCCGATCTGATTCGCGACGGACAGGGTGGGCAGTTATTACCCAATGCAGATCATGATGGTTTCTTTTACGCGTTATTTCGCAAGGCTGCAGCTTAATCTGGCGGCCTGGCTTCGCCTGTTCCTGCTGCTGGCCGGGCTCATGGGTGCGCTTGGCACCCATGCTGCCGGCATTAAAACCATCAAAACCGAAGCCGATATCCTTCCGCCCCGCATTGAGCTATTTGCCCGCTTCACCGTGAGCCTGAATCCAGAGCTGGACGAGGCTTTGCGCAATGGCCTCACTCTTCCCTTTGTTTACGAATTCAAACTCACCAAGCCTCGCCTGTATGCCTGGTACCGGCAAGTGGCCGAAGGGTTTGGCCCCAATGCCACGGCCACCCATCGGCTGAGCTTTCAGCCACTGACCAAGCAATATCGCATCGCGGCCGCCGGTGTAGTGCGGCATTTTAATAGCCTCGATGAAGCCCTCACGGCCTTGGGCACGCTGAAAAACTGGGTGGTGATGGATGGCGCAGATCTGCAAAGTGAAGATTTTGCCGGCAAGCTGCGACTGCGACTGGATGGCTCACAGCTACCCAAAGCCTTTCAGCTCAGCACCATCGGCAACAACAACTGGCAACTGGAATCAGGCTGGAGTGAGATCCAGCTGCGTCGGCCGGCCGAAACGGAGCCTGTGCAGTGAAACGCTGGTTGCTAATTATTGGGGCCTTGGCCACAGTCCTGCTGTTCTTGCTCGCCACTGCCTCGGGCAACACCTCGCATTTTTCTAATTATTACGGCTTAGTGCTGGGGCTGAATGTGGCCCTGCTACTGGGCATGGCCCTATTTGTTGGCACGCGCATGACACGCTTGCTGGGACGGGTAAAACGCAAGGTGTTTGGCTCCCGCCTGACCTTGCGCATGGTGTTTATGTTCTCGCTGGTGGCGGTCTTACCCGGCGCGCTGGTGTACACGTTGTCGGTGCAGTTCTTAAATCGCTCGATCGAGGCGTGGTTTGATGTTCGGGTAGATAACGCCCTGGATCGCGGCCTGAATCTAGGGCACAACGCCATCGAGTTTCAGCTGGCCGAGCTCGAGCGCAAAGCCTCGGTTATTGCTTGGGATGTCCACGACAATAGCGTGAGCAGCCTACTGCCCCGCCTATCCAAACTGCGCGAACAAACCGGCGTGCAGGAAATCACGCTATTTGATGACAACAACCAGCTCTACGCCAATATCGGCAACGAAATGGCACCGCTAATCCCGCAGCTACCCTCACGTGATCTGGTGCGCAAAGCCGTGATTGGCAGTTACAAAGGGATTGAAAAAGGCGATAACGGCGCGCTGATGATGCGGGTGATCGTACCGATGCCCGACAGCGACATCAGCAATCGCGTGCGGCTACTGCAACTGATGCAGCCCGTGCCGACCCAGCTGGCGCAAGATGCCGAGCTGGTCGAGCAAGTGCGCAGTGATTACAAACAGCTCGCGCAGTCGCGGCAAGGGCTTAAACTCATTTACAGCCTAACACTAACGATTGCCCTCACCATTGCCCTGCTGGGCGCATTGGCGCTGGCGATTTACCTCTCGGACAAACTCGCCGCGCCCCTGGGCGTGCTGGCCGCGGGAACGCGCGCGGTGGCGCAAGGGGATTTCACCCAGCAACATCCGGTCATCAGCCGCGATGAGCTAGGCATCCTCACCCATTCCTTTAACCGCATGACCCGCCAATTGGCCGATGCGCGCGACAAGCTGGAAGAAAACCAGGCCGAGCAGGCCGAGGCCAAAGCCTATGTCGAAGCAATTTTGGGCTCACTTTCAGCCGGCGTGCTGTCGTTTGATGAAGAATGGCAGCTGCAATCGGCCAACCAGAGCGCCTTGCGCATTTTGGGCTTAGACCCAGAGCGTATTCATGGCCAGCCCTTATCACGCTGGAATGAAAGCTACCCGGCCCTCACCGCGTTTTCGGCCCACACCATTCACGGCTTTTTGTCGGATGAAGAAGTCTGGCAGCGTCAGATTGAGCTGGCCGAAGAAAAACGGGTGCTGCTGGTACGCGGCACGCGGCTGAGCCAGCTAATTGATGATGCAGAAGATCTGCATGGTTATGTACTGGTCTTTGATGACATCACCGAGCTCTTGTCAGCCCAGCGCGACGCGGCCTGGGGCGAAGTGGCCCGCCGCCTGGCGCATGAAATTAAAAACCCGCTCACGCCAATTCAACTCTCGGCCGAGCGGATGGAAATCAAACTGGTAGATAAACTCGACCAGACTGGCGCGGAATTTCTTACCCGCAACACCCAGACCATCATCAAGCAGGTGGCGGCACTCAAGCAGATGGTGGATGCCTTCCGCGATTATGCGCGCAAGCCATCGGGCAAGAAAAAGCCGCTGGATCTACTGGCGCTGGTGCAAGAGGTGTTGGTGCTGTACGAAGCGGCGCCAGTATTACGTGAATTTAGGGTACACGATGCCCTGATGGTGAATGGCGATGCGACTCATCTGCGCCAGGTCATTCACAACCTGCTGCAAAATGCGCAAGACGCGATTGCCGAGGCCGAAGAAAAACAGATTTGCCTTATTCTCGAAAAAGACGAAAAATGGGCGCGTCTTTACATCGAAGATAGCGGCAAAGGTTTTGCTCCAGACTTACTGCCTAGGGTTTTTGAGCCTTATGTAACATCCAAGGCCAAAGGCACCGGATTAGGTCTGGCGATCGTGAAAAAAATTATCGAAGAACATCACGGGCGGGTACAAGTGGGCAATGCCACTGGCGCCTTCGTTCGGATAGAGTTGCCGCTCTGGGAGGAAACAACAAGTGGTTAATCAGGAAATTTTGATTGTTGACGACGAAGTTGGCATTCGCGAACTGTTGTCAGAAATCTTGCTTGATGAGGGGTATAGCGTTGCACTGGCCGAAAATGCTGAGGCTGCACGCAAATACCGTAATCAAGCCGAACCAAAACTGGTCTTGCTCGATATCTGGATGCCCGACACCGATGGCGTCACCCTGCTCAAAGAATGGGCGCGCAATGGTCAGCTGACCATGCCGGTGATCATGATGTCGGGCCACGCCACCGTGGATACAGCCGTTGAGGCCACCCGCATTGGCGCGCTGGATTTTCTGGAAAAGCCAATCGGCTTGCAAAAACTGCTGGCGGCAGTCAAACGGGCTTTTGCACAACCCGCTGCCACGGTAAAGCCGACGCAGGGCCTGCAGAGCCTCGGGAATAGCAGTGCCATTCAGGCACTGCGAGAGGCACTTGATCAGGTAGCAAGTCAGACCCTGCCCATCATCCTGACCGGCGAACCTGGCGCCGGCTTTGAAGCCTGCGCGCGCCACCTGACCAAGGCCAATGGCGGTTTTGTGTCGCCCACTTCGAATGAAGAGCTGGCTTTGCCACCGCAAGATATGCTCAATCGCGCTGCCAACGGCACGATTTTCGTGCGGGATATCGCCTGGCTGGATCGCAAAGCCCAAGCCGGCTTGCTGAATTTGATTCCAAAACTGGAAAAACAAAAAGTTCGCCTGGTAACGGCCTCTACCCGCCCACTCGATCAGCTCACGGGCCAAATCGAGCCGGAATTGCTGCGCCAGCTGACGCAGATCATTGTGCCGGTGCCGGCGCTGCGCAATCATGCCGAGGATATCCCGGCGTTGGCGGAAAGCCTGCTGGCGCAGACCGTAGCGACCAATAAACTGGGCGTGCGGCGTTTTTCCAAATCAGCTCTGCAGCTGCTCAGCCAGCAAGAATGGCCTGGCAATATCGACCAACTGGCCAATGTGGTTAAAAGCCTGGCCCTTACCGGTCGGGATGGCGATATTGATATTCTGCCGGTGAGCCGCCTTCTGGCCCAGCTCTCGCCCGAATCGCAAGTTGCCACCGCCGAAGTGCAGCAAGCCATGCCGCTGCCGCAAATCGATCTGGATTTGCCGCTGCGCGAAGCGCGGGATCAGTTTGAACGCTTTTATCTGGAACGCCAGATCGAGCTCTCCAACGGCAATATGAGCCGCGTGGCCGAGCGCATTGGTCTGGAGCGCACGCATCTGTATCGCAAGCTCAAGCAATTGGGCATTCAGATGCCGCGCAAGCTGCGCAATCTGGAAGAAGCGTAAGCCACTTCGCCCCACCAACGCCGACAAGCTCCTCCCCTTGTCGGCGTTGTTGTTTGATCGCCTGCTCAGCAGGCAAAGGAATACCACTTGCCCAATATCCTGATCCTGGGCGCTGGCCGGGTTGGCTCATCGGTGGCCGAACAGCTGGTGCGCGAAAATTACAATGTCACCATCGTGGATGAACAGCCGAGCAATTTGCAGCCGCTGGCCGATAAACTCGATTTGCGCACCCTGTGCGGACATGCCTCCAATCCGGTGACGCTGGCACAAGCCGGCGCGGCCGATGCCGATCTGATTTTGGCGGTGACGCCATCGGATGAGCTCAATATGGTGGCCTGTAAAATCGCGCATAGCCTGTTTAATGTGCCCACCCGCCTTGGCCGCATTCGCGATCAGGATCTCCTCGCCCGCCCAGAGTTATTCACCGAAGATGGCTTTGCCATCGACCATATCATTACCCCGGCGCAAATCGTGACCGATCTGCTGCAAGGGCTGGTGGCCACGCCCGAGGCCTTGCAAGTGCTGGAATTTGGCGCCGGTAAAGCGCAAATGGTGGCTGTGCGCATCGAAGCGGGCGCCGCAATGGATGGCAAAGACCTCTCCACCCTGCCGCTGTATCTAGAAAAAATCGATTGCCGCATTGTGTCGATCTATCGCGGCAATAAACGCATCACCCCCGATGGCAACACCACCCTCAGCGTCGGTGACGAAGTATTTTTCCTCGCGGCGCGGCAGCATGTTCGCAGTGTGATCCGCCAGTTCCGCGCCAGCGAGCGCACCATCAAACGCATTACCCTCTGCGGCGGCGGCAATGTCGGCTACCGGCTGGCGCGCGCGCTGGCTGACGACTATCAGGTCAAGATCATCGAAGTGCAGCGCGAACGGGCGCAATGGCTGGCCGAACACCTGCCCAATTGCCTGATTCTGCGCGGCGAAGCCACCGATGAAAACCTGCTTGATACCGAGCAGATCGACCGCTGTGATTTATTTATGGCGCTCACCTCCGATGATGAAGACAACATCATGTCCTCGTTGCTGGCCAAGCAAATGGGCGCGCGCAAGGTCGTGGCCATCATCAATCGCTCGCGTTACGTCGATTTGCTGCAAGGCGGCAAAATCGATGTGGCGATTTCCCCCGCGCAAGCCACCATTGGCGCGCTGCTCACGCATGTACGGCAAGGCGATATTGTCGCGGTCCACAGCCTGCGCCGCGGCGAAGCCGAAGCCATCGAGCTGATTGCCCATGGTGATCGCAATAATTCGCGCGTGGTCGGGCGCAAAGTCGAAGAAATCAAACTACCGCAAGGCGCTAATCTGGCGGCGCTGATCCGCGGTGAACAAGTTCTGATGGCGCATCACGATACCGTGATCGAAAACGAAGACCACGTGATCGTGTTTATCGACAATAAACGGCATATCCGCGAAATCGAGCAATTATTCGCGGTCAAAATCGGGTTTTTCTAAATGACGCTGGCACAACGTATTCTCCCCACCGTCAATGTGCTGGCCCGGGTGTCGGCACTGTTTTCGATCTCGATTGTGGTACCCATCGTCGTCGCCCTATTTACTGGCGACGCTGGCCTGTGGCCATTTATTGATGCGCTGGGCGGCTTAATGTTGGTGAGCGGGCTCACCGTGCTGGCGACCCGCCGCTATAAACGCGAAATGCGGCCGCGCGATGGCTTTGTGCTGGTAGTGGGCATCTGGAGCTTGCTGCCTGCAGTCGCGGCCGTGCCCCTGCTGCTGTTTAATCCGGCTACCAGTTTTACCGACGCCTATTTCGAAACCATGTCGGGGCTCACCACCACCGGTGCCACGGTGTTTACCGGGCTGGATCATCTACCGCCCTCGATTAATCTGTGGCGCCACTTGCTCAACTGGCTAGGGGGTATGGGGATTATCGTCTTGGCTGTCGCCATTCTCCCGCTATTAGGGGTGGGGGGTATGCAGCTTTTCAAGGCCGAAACCCCGGGCCCGATCAAAGACGCCAAACTCACACCCCGCATTCACGAAACCGCCCGCAATCTGTGGCTGATTTACGCTGGCCTCACCCTGATCTGCGCGCTGCTGCTGAAATACGCCGGCGGCATGAGCTGGCTGGATGCGGTGTGCCACGCCTTTGCGGCCATGTGCCTGGGTGGGTTTTCCACCCACGATGCCAGCGTCGGTTATTTCAATTCGCCGCTGATCGAAGGCATTTTGATTGTCTTTATGCTGCTGGCGGCCACCAATTTTGCCACCCACTATTTCGCGCTGTCAGGGCGGAAATTATCTGTGTACCTGAAAGACAGCGAATTCAAAGCCATGCTGCTGCTGATTTTGGGCAGCACGCTCACGCTGGCCGGCTATCTGTACTGGCAACAGGTGTACCCGGAGTACCTCACCGCCCTGCGCCATGTGGCTTTTAATCTGGTTTCGCTGGCCACCGATTGCGGGTTTGCCAGTGTGGATTTTGGTGCGTGGCCGATTTTTGTGCCGCTGGTGATGCTGTTTCTATCTTGCATCACCGCTTGCGCCGGCTCCACCGGCGGCGGGATCAAGATGATCCGCACCATTATTCAGGTGCGCGAAGTGGGCCGCCAGATGTCGGTGTTGCTACATCCACAGGGCGTGCATCCGCTGCGGGTGAATGGGCAGGTGATTCCGCCGAATATCTTGTTTTCCGTGATGGGCTTTGTGTTTATCTATTTCGCAAGCATTGTGGTGCTGACGCTGGTGTTGCTGGTGTCGGGGCTGGATTTCATCAGCAGTTTCTCGGCGATTATTGCCTGCATTAATAATGCCGGCCCGGGCCTGGGCGAAGTGGGCCCTGCGCGCAATTTCCAGGGGCTGACCGATTTTCAGACTTGGGTGTGCAGCTTTACCATGCTGCTGGGCCGGCTAGAGATTTTCTCGGTGCTGATCCTGTTTACCCGCGCATTCTGGCGCAATTAAGCATACCCAGGCCAGTATTGCCTGCTACGCTATATTTTAAATTAGCTAGCGGACAATACCCCTGAATGCAGCCATAAACCCGCGAATCGCGAGCATCCCCAATAGTCAGGCCAACGCCCGCGCCGTAAGCTAAGCGGCATGGAAACCTTTATTACCGGCTTTTTGCTGTCGATTTCGCTCTGCCTCGACATCGGCATTGTGAATGTGGCCATGATCGACGCCACCCTCAAATATGGCCGTCAGGCTGGCTTCTGGATGGGCTTTGGCTCCTGCTTTGGCGATCTAGCCTATGCCATTCTGGCGCTGATCGGCATGAGCTTTCTGCTGCAATTTCCACTGGTGCAATGGCTCACTTGGCTGGGCGGCGGCTCGCTGCTGCTGTGGCTGGCCTATAAAATGGCCCGCGAAGCCTGGCGCGATGCCAGCGCCGCTGAGGGCGAACATCCGCCGCTGCCCGCGCGCCGCCAGCTCTTTACCCGCGGGCTAACGCTGGCCATGGCCTCACCCACCTCGATTTTGTGGTTTGCCGCGGTGGGCGGCACGCTGATTGCCCGCGCTACCGATGGCAGCCTGAGCAGCACGGCCGATTTTCTCAGTGGGTTTTTCCTCGGTGGTCTCGCCTGGAGCACCTTCATCGTGCTGGTGGCTCATCATGGCGGCCAAACGCTGGGGCCGCGCTTTAAACAAGGCTGCCACCTCGCCTCGGCAGTACTGTATTTGTATTTTGCCGGGCTAGTAATCACCAACGGCTACCACGCCCTGCTCAAATAAGACCGAGCACGATGCGCAATAACTAGCCCATAAAAAGGCCGGCAGCCCCCCGCAAATTGATCAGCAAGCCCACTCGCGAAGCGAGGCTCCCCTCAAGGAGGGGACGGGAGGAGTGGAAGTAGAACGTCAAGGCTGCAGATGAAAAGCCTTATTTCCTAAGCTCGGCTTTGCCGAGACTTGAAGCATATTTTCTGCCCCCCTGTTCGCAGCCTGAGGCCAGCATTGCTGGCCTTTTGGTTTACTAGCTGCGATTTACTTGCGGCAGCTCGCCAGCATATCCAGCGGCGGCTGATACACGCTCGTACTCACGCCCGTGGCCCCCAAGACGGTATGGAACCAATTATCGTGGCTAAAGGCTTTGCTGCGCTCACCTTGCAGGCAGTGCAGATCCAGCCGCCGGCTGGCCGCATAGCTGGGCGAAAACCACGCCACCATGGGTACATGCGTTTGCTGGCTGGGGGCGATCATATATGGCGCAGCATGCAGATACAGGCCATTTTCGCCGGTGGATTCGCCATGATCCGAAACATACAGCATGGCGCTATCGTAATCGCTGCGCTGCTGCAGCTGACCGATCAATTGCGCGAGGAAATGATCGGTAAAGCGAATCGCATTGTCGTAGGCGTTCAAAATCTGCTCGCGCGGGCAATCTTGCAATTGCGTGGTACGGCATACGGGCTTGAAGACTTCAAATTCCGCCGGATAGCGCAACCAGTAGGCCGGGCCGTGATTGCCTTTCTGATGCAGCACTACCACCGTATCTTGCGCCGCGCCCTGTAGCGCTTGCTGCAGCTGCGGCAACATCGCCGTGTCGTAGCATTCATCTGCACGGCAATCGGGCGCCGGGCCACCATCGGGGATCGCCACTTCGCCAAGGCGTTTGGCCACGCCTTTGCTGCCCGAGTTATTGTCGATCCACACCACTTTCAGCCCCGCAGTGCGCAAAATATCGATCAGATTTTCGCGGGCCTCGCCCTTGTTCACGCTAAAGTCACTGCGCGGAAAACCCGAGAACATACAGGGCACCGAGACGGCAGTTTCAGTGCCGCATGAGCTCACCTGACTAAAATTGATGATCGGTAATTTGGCCAATTCCGGATTGGTGGGCCGGGCGTAACCATTGAGCGAGAAATTCTCCGCCCGCGCGGTTTCGCCCACCACCAGCACCAGCAGAGTAGGTTTATGTGGCTGGGTTGGCGCGATTTTTTTCGCGTCCCGGCCATAGGGCTCGGCCACCACCGGCGCTTTCATGCGCTCCCCCACCACATAGCGAATGGTGGCGTAAATGCCGTTGGCGGGGTTGATCAGATAGCGAATCGGCTTGTGATTGCGGGTAAACGAGGCCAGCGCCGAATAAAACACGCCAATCACCGCCACCATCAACACCAGGCACAGCACCAGCTGCCCCAATTTACCCAGCAATAGCCGTGGCCAGCGCACTGGCTGCAGCTCCACGCGGCTAATTAGCCAGGCGGGCAATACACCCAGCAGCAATACATCCAGCACCAGCTTGAGATTGAGTAATTCCAGCGCTTCCCGCGTATCGGTTTGAAACACATTACGCAGCATGGCGCTATCGATCATCACCCCATAGCTGGCGGTGAAATAGGCGGTGATACTCGCCAGCAGGGCCAGCACCATCAGCAGGCCTTTGGCCCAGCGCGGCCAGCACAGCAAAGTTAGAAGCAGCTGAAAACCGGCGATCAGCAATACCGCCATACCGGCAAACAAGGGCAATTTACTGCCCGGCGTGCCGGCGATGGCTTGCCAAGCTTTGCTCCAAAAAGCGGTATTGCACAGCGCCACCAGATACAGGGCAAACAATGTCGTGAGCTTGGGCAGCGTTAAGGCAAAGCGACGAGCCAAAATTCGGGCCAACATGGACTTCCTCAAAAATAACAATCGGGCGATGCGCGCCAGTGTGCGCAGGCAGACTTAAGCGAAAATGAAGCGCCTAAACTGCGCCCCTATAAAAAGATAATACGGTTTCGCGACAGGGCGGCGACACATTATCACAAGCGACGAACGGTGGTTGGCTTAAGTTTCGCTTCATACAGCGGTGGTGAAATACGCTGGTCTTTTCACCCTGCTCAAGGAGCACATCATGCTGAAGTACACCGCACTTGCCCTCGTGACTGCAGTTTTTGCTGGCCAAGCCATGGCCGCAGCCAAATGTACCGCGCACCCGAAAGCAGAATGGATGCCGGAAGCCCAAGTGAAAGCCAAGCTGGCCGAACAGGGCTACACCATCAAGAAATTCAAAGTCGATGGCAATTGCTATGAAATGTATGGCAAAACCAAAGATGGCAAAAAGGCCGAGATCTATTTCGACACCAAAACCATGGATGTCGTGAAATCTGAAATCGAGTAAACCATGTCGCACGCCAGCCCATCTCTTAGCCGGCAACAGTGGTTGCTGGGCAATGCCGTCTTGCTGATCAGCAGCCTAGTCGGACTGATTATTCTGCAGCAATACAGCAATGTGGATTTGTGGCTGGCCAACTGGATGTTTGATCCGGCCAGTGGGCAGTTTCCCTGGCGGGATCAATGGCTCACCGCCAAGCTAGGGCACGATTGGATGAAAAAACTCTCCGTCGTGCTGGGCGTGGCCGTGGCCTGGCAACTGTATCGCCAGCAGCGCCTGGCGGGCTGGCAAGATTTAGCCACCCGGCAATGGCTGGTGGTGGGGCTCTCGGCCCTGCTGGTGCCGGTGCTGGTGACTCAGTTCAAACACCTGAGTGTGTTGCATTGCCCCTGGGATTTGCAGCAGTTTGGCGGCCATGCGCCGTACTTGCGTCTGTTTGATCGCCTGCCGCTGGGCGTGGGCGCGGGGCAGTGCTATCCGGCTGGGCATGCCAGCAGCGGCAGTTGGCTACTGGGCTTTATTGCACTGTGGCTTCCGCTTAAGCGGCGCCAGGCCTTGATTCGCCTCCCCCTCCTGTTATTGCCCGGTCTCATGCTGGGCTGGATTCAGCAACTGCGAGGCGCACATTTTCTCAGCCACACCTTGGCTACGCTGTGGCTATCTTGGCTGATCGTTAGCCTGCTGTGTGCCTGGCTACTGTGGCCACAAGCGAAAGGAGCATCATCATGTCTCGCCTACGAGTCTGGGACCCGTTAGTCCGCATTCTGCACTGGACCTTGGTACTGTGCGTACTGGGTAACTTTATCAATGAAGGCGGCGCCACTGTGCATCGCTATGCCGGTTATGTCGCCACTGGCGTGGTGCTCACCCGCCTACTTTGGGGCTTTATCGGTACACCGTATGCGCGCTTTCGCGACTGGTTCCCCTGGCCGTCACGGTTGTTCCCTTACCTGCGTGCCTTGCTGCATGGCCAGCCGCCCCATTACACTGGGCATAATCCCGCCGGCGCAGTGATGATGTTATTGCTGATGGCGCTGGTAATCAGCCTAGGCACCACCGGTTATATGATGGGACTGGATGCCTACTGGGGAGAAGAGTGGCTGGAAGAGCTGCATGAAGGGATTGCCAATGTGCTGATCGGCTGCGTCGCCTTGCACGTACTGGCCGCCATCGCCGAAAGCATCCGCCACCAAGACAATCTGGTGCTGGCCATGATTCATGGCTATAAGCGCCCACCAGCAGACACCGACTCACACGATGCAACTACTTCTGGTTGAAGATGACCCTCTTCTGGGCGATGGCATTAAAGAAGGCCTGATTGATGCCGGCTACACGGTGGAATGGCTGCAAGACGGCCAAGATGCCTGGCATGTGCTATCCAGCCCGCATCAATTTGATGCCATCGTGCTCGATTTAAGCCTGCCCCGGCTGGATGGGCTGCAGGTATTAAGCCAGCTGCGCGGTTTGGGCGATACCACGCCGATTCTGGTGCTCACCGCCCGCGCCGAGCCGGATGAACGCATCGCCGGTCTGAACACTGGCGCCGATGATTATCTGGCCAAGCCCTTTGTGCTGGGCGAGCTAGTGGCGCGCCTGAATGCTCTGCTACGCCGCAGCCAGCAGCGTGCAAGTCATCTACTGAGCTGGCGCGATGTCGAGCTAAACCCGGCCACCCAGCAGGTATGGCTCGCCAAACAAGCACTGGAGCTAACTGCAACCGAATACCGCCTGCTGTATCTGCTGCTCCACCATTATCCGCACTATCTATCACGCAATGCCCTGGAAGAAAAACTGTTTGGCTGGCAAAGCGAGCTGGAGAGTAATTCGCTCGATGTGCATCTATCGCATCTGCGCAAAAAACTGGGCAGCGAAGCCATCCGCAATGTGCGGGGGCTGGGCTGGCGCTTAGCCGATGTCTAAATTACGCGCGGGCATCGCCCGCCTTCGCCACGCCCTCCGTCAACACCTTGGCCAATCGCTCAGCAACCGGCTCACCTGGTTTACCGGGCTGGCCACACTGGGAGTCTGGGCGGTGTTATTAGTGGTTTTTTTCTTTGTCGCGCGGCATGGTTTTGCCGAGCTACTGGAAGACCGATTGCGCGCAACGGGCGAAATGCTGATCGAGTTGCATCAAAATGGGCAGCTCAATTCCCGGCAAGAGCTCGCGGCCGCGGAGCGGATGAGTTACGCCCTTTACAGTACCGATGGTCAGCTGATTAGCAGCAATGACCCGCACCCTTTTACGCTCAGCGAAACCGGGCGGCGTGGCCATTTACATGCTTTACGTCATGATGGCCATCACTGGGTCAGTATTCGGGTGGAGCGCGCCGGGGTGCAGCTGGTGCTAGCCGAACGTAGCGAATGGCAAGAAGAGCTGTTTGAAGAACTGATGGAGCATCTTGGCTGGCCGCTGCTGGTTGCCGCGCTGGGGCTGCTGCTCATGCTGCAATGGGCCAGCCGACGCGCGCTGCAGCCATTGGCCGCACTCAGCCAGGAGCTTGCCCGGCGCGAGCCCATGGATCTAAGCCCATTGGCCACCCCTGCCCCGCAGGAAATCGCCACCTTGGTGAATAACCTGAATCAGCAATACGCCAGCATCGGCACCGCCATCGAACGCGAGCAGCGCTTCACCGCCGATGCTGCGCACGAATTACGCACCCCCTTGGCCGCGCTGCGTATCCAGCTGGAGCTAGCCAGTAGCAGTCCGCGCGAGCAAACCCGCCATAATGCGCTGGGCAAAGCTTTGCTGGGGGTGGATCGCGCGACCCATCTGGTTAATCAGCTACTAGCGCTATCAAGGCTAGACCGGCTGCAACAGCAAGATTGCCAACCTCAGCCGCTAGCACCGCTGATTTGGGCGGCCTGGCACGAAGTGGCGCCCGCTGCGCCAGCCGGTGATTTACAAGTACACGAGCTGGCCCCATTCGCGCCAGCGGTCGATGCCAGCTTGCTACAGCTCTTACTGCGCAATGTTTTTGAAAACGCGCTGCGCTATGGCCAACCACCGTTGGTGGTCACACTAACGCAGCACGGCCTTAGCATCAGCGATCATGGCCAAGGCGTGGATGAGGCCGTATTGGCGCGACTGGGTGAGCGTTTTTTCCGTCCGCCAGGACAGGCGCAAAGTGGCTCTGGTCTGGGATTGTCGATTGTACGGCGTATTGCCGAGCTGCATGGGGCCGAGCTTAAACTGAGCCACAGCGCCAGCGGCGGGTTGTGCATCGAACTCATCTGGCCAGCCCCGAGCCTAAGCGCTGGAGGCGTCTAAGGCAAAAAAAGACCCGCAACGGCGGGTCTTTTTATAGTTTTCAAAGTATGTCGCTGCGGCTTAATCCGCCAACTCGGTTTTGCTGCGGCCACTGTTTTTAGCCCGATATAGCGCTTCATCGGCACGCAACACCATCGCGCGGCCATTTTCATCATCACGCAGCTGGGCAATCCCGGCCGAGAAGCGCACTTCGATGCGCTGGGCGTGATGCATATACGGCGTGCGGCCAGTCACCAGCCGCAGGCGGTCGATCACGTAGCTGGCGCCTTTTAGATCGGTATCCAGCAGCAAAATCAGAAATTCTTCGCCGCCATAGCGCACCAGAATATCCGATTCGCGCAACACGGCCTTGGTCAGATTGGCCATGTGAATCAAGACCTGATCACCCACCAGATGGGTAAAGCGATCGTTGATTTGCTTGAATTCGTCCAGATCCACCAGCACCGCGGTCAGGCGAGCGCCATTGCGCTGGGCGCGTTTCACTTCGCGCATCAGCAAATGATCGAGCCCCTGCCGATTCAGCGCGCCGGTCAGCGCATCTTGTTCCAGCACCTTGCGGTTGAAAGCGAGGTCTTCTTCGATATGACGGATCGAATCACGGATGCTTTGCAGATCGGTGTGCGAACTGGTGACGGTAGAGTGCACATTGCTAGTGGTGTTGATGACCACATTGAGCAAATCTTCCAGCGAGGCATGCGCCTGCTCGGGGCTCACGCGCTGCTCGGCGTGCGCTTCGCGCATCGATTGCAGATCGCCTAGGCTTTGTTGCATCACTGAGCTCGAGCCAGATAGATTCTGCAGCAGCCCATCGGTAATGTCGGCGACATCGGTCGCGGCATCATCGAGCTTATACAGCACCTGCCAAGCCAGCTGCATCTCGGTGGCCGTTTTGCTTTCCGGCGCCTTGATGGTGAGAATGGCGTTGTAGAACTGGGCGTAATTTTCAGGCGTGGGGGGCAGGCCCCGCTCGGACAGCCGTTTGAGTGCGATACGCGCAATCTCAACCGGGTTCACCGGTGTTGCAGAGGTCATCAATCAAAACCTAGGTTAATACATTAGGGCGTTAGAGCTAGTCGGCTTGATTGTAAGGCGTGCGCTCCCACTGAGCCAAGCAACTTCGCTACAATGATGCACCTTTTTATTCAAAATCAATATTGCTGATTGCGCCAAGATGGGCTAGCACTCGGCAACCAGGATCGATCGATTATGCATATTCATATTTTGGGTATCTGCGGCACCTTTATGGGCGGGATTGCCGCGCTGGCGCGCGAAGCGGGCCATAAGGTCACCGGTTGCGACGCCAATGTCTATCCACCAATGTCGACCCAATTAGAAAGTTTGGGCATCGAATTGATCGAAGGTTTTGGCGCCGAGCAAATTGAGCTCAAGCCCGATTTATTCGTGATTGGTAATGTGGTGAAGCGGGGTATGCCGCTGATGGAGGCGATTTTAAACGCCGGGCTGCCCTATACCTCGGGCCCGCAATGGCTGGGCGAGCATCTACTGCGCGATAAATGGGTGCTGGCCGTAGCTGGCACGCACGGCAAAACCACTACCACCTCGATGCTGGCGTGGATTTTGGAAGACGCTGGTTTGGCGCCCGGTTTTCTGGTGGGCGGCATTCCCGAGAACTTTGGCGTTTCGGCGCGTGCACCGGGCACACCGCGGCAAGATGCGGCCAGCACTTCTCCGTTTTTTGTGCTGGAAGCCGACGAATACGACACGGCCTTTTTCGACAAACGGAGTAAATTTGTCCATTACCGCCCGCGCACGGCAATTTTGAACAATCTGGAATTCGATCACGCGGACATTTTCGCCGATCTGGCCGCGATTGAAACACAATTTCACCATCTGGTACGCACCATCCCTGGCCAAGGCCGCGTGGTTGTGAATGGCAAGGAAGAAAGCCTGCAGCGCGTGCTCGAACGCGGCTGCTGGTCAGAGGTGGAGCACTTCGCCACCCCGACTGGCCACGCGGGCTGGGCACTGGGCACCGTCTACCCTGATGGCTTTGAGGTCATCTTCAATGGCGAGCGGCAAGGGCGTCTGGTGTGGAGCCTGATGGGCGAACACAATGCTCACAACGCACTGGCAGCGATTGCCGCCGCTCGCCATGTGGGCGTTACGCCGCAGGTGGCGATCGAGGCGCTAGGCCGCTTTGAAAATGTAAAACGCCGGATGGAAATCAAAGGCGTGGTCAACGACATCACGGTGTACGATGATTTCGCCCACCACCCCACCGCCATTGCCACCACCGTAGCCGGGCTGCGCGCGAAAGTGGGCAGCCAGCGCATTCTGGCCGTGCTGGAGCCGCGCTCGAACACGATGAAACTGGGTACGATGAAAGAAGCCCTGCCCGGCAGTTTGGCCGACGCCGATCGAGTGTTTTGCTACGGCGCGAATTTAGGCTGGGATACCGCCGAAGCGCTGGCACCACTGGGCGAGAAGTCGCAAAGCTTTACCGATCTCGATACGCTCATCGCCGCCATCGTGGCCGAGGCGCAGCCGGGCGATCAGATTCTGGTGATGAGTAATGGGGGCTTTGGCGGCATTCACAGCAAGCTACTCGCCGCACTTGCTTAGGGGTATTGCCCTGTAGCCAATATATTTATTAGCCTAGCAGCATATACCCAATAAAAAAGCCCGCAACAGCGGGCTTTTTTATTGGCCAAGACACAGGCGCCACACAGGCGCCATGCTTAGGCGTAATAGCGTTTAGAGAATTCCAGCATGCGCTCGATCGGGGCGCGGGCGGCATCCATATCAGCGGGGCTCAGGTAATCAATCACCGTGCCCTGCCCGGCCTGCGCGCGTTTCACCGCTTCGATGGTATTCATCTTCATGTACGGACAGGAATTACACTGGCAGCCAGCGTAAATCGGCGCTTGCTCGATATTCAGATCGGGGCGAGCCTGACGCATGTTATACAAAATGCCATCTTCGGTTGCCACGAAAATAGCCGCATCGGGCTCTTTGTCGAAAGTCTTGATCCAGTTCAGCATGCCTGAAGTGGAGCCCACATAATCGGCTTGCTGCAGCACGGGCAGCGGGCTTTCCGGGTGTGCGATCAGGTATTTGGCGGTTTTCACCGCGGCAAACGCTTCGTCCAGCGCGGCCTGATTGAATTTATCGTGCACTTCACACACGGCTGACCACAGCGGCATATCGTAGCCATGCTGGAAGTTCAGATACGCGCCCATATTGCGATCAGGCGAGAAAATCACTTGTTTGCCCTCGGCATACAGGTGAGCAATGATGTCGTCCACATTGCGGCTGGTCACGATCCAGTCGCTCAGCGCTTTGTGCTCGGCCGAGCTATTGATGTACGACACATGCACATGATCCGGATGCGCCTCGCGCCATTGCTTCAGGGCAGTGACATCCGTTTGGGTCACCAGCGAACAGGTCGAGCCGGCATCCGGCAGGATCACCGTGGCATTCGGATTCAGAATCTTGGCCGTTTCGGCCATAAAGCGCACCCCGGCAAACACGATGATGTCGGCATCGGCATCGCGTGCAAACAGGGAAAGTTCCAGGCTGTCGCCCACCTTGTCAGCCATTTGCTGAATTTCTGGCTGCGTGTAGTAATGGGCAAGCGTGACAACGCGTGGCATAACAAATCCTCGATCAGGCAATGGATAGACTGCGGCAAGCGCGCAGCAAAAACTGGCCGCCATTTTAGCATGCCCGCCTCGCCCGGCGGGCTGAAATTTCGCCTTTTGCCTCCGCCACTTGCCCCACTTCGGCGAAAAATTTTCGACAAAAGGGTTGACAGCCCCCAGCCAGATGCCCATAATTCGCCTCCTCTGCAAATCGCTTCGCAGCAATGTGACAGCGAGTTGGATGTGCGGGATTAGCTCAGTTGGTAGAGCGATACCTTGCCAAGGTATAGGTCGAGAGTTCGAGCCTCTTATCCCGCTCCACCCTTTCAGGGTCAGCATCCAGTGAGATTGGCGTAGTACAAGCATCAAAGCAAATCGCGATGCGGGATTAGCTCAGTTGGTAGAGCGATACCTTGCCAAGGTATAGGTCGAGA
>NZ_CAMFLP010000014.1:0-92411 GCF_945957625.1 uncultured Chitinibacter sp. | reverse complement strand
CTAAAGAAGCCCAGCTCAGAAGAGCTGGGCTTTTTGCTTTGCGCGGCGGAAGTGGTGGTGGGGTGCAGAACAGAAGCAAACCCAGCCCAGCCCCAAACCCAAGCAAAACATAGCGGACAGCAGCACCGTGGGCCAGCCGCGCCCAAGCCAGCGGCGCAAATCCAACCCCAAAACAAAGCCCAGCTACGCTGGGCTTTGTTTTATCAGATGCCATTTGAAGATTATGGGGAGTATTCTGCTGGAGGCTATGGAAATAATAGGCTCTGAGCAGATACCCTCTATCATGCAGGTCAATGATGGCACTGATTTGTATCTATTTGATTGAGATGGCTCGTTAGCCCCTCGCCACAGAAGTTCCTTCAACAATTAACATCGCTCTTGGCTATCACTGGCATCGCCCTCTCCTTATAATGCCGGATATTGATGCACTGCTGGCCCTTGATGTGGCCGATGAGAATACGATGCAAAACTATCCCACGCCCGACTTTGAACAAAAAATAGTCGCCCCTGCTGATTTAGCGGCGCATTTGGCCGCCCTGCCAAAACCAGTAGTTTTTACCAATGGCTGCTTTGATATTCTGCACCGCGGCCATGTTACCTATTTGGCACAGGCCCGTGCGCTGGGTGGCAGCCTGGTGGTAGCGCTGAATACGGATGCTTCGGTGCGCCGCTTGGGGAAGGGTGATGACCGCCCGATTAATCCGCTGGAAAACCGTGCGGCCGTGATGGCTAGCCTCGAGTCGGTGACGCTGGTGACCTGGTTTGATGAAGATACTCCGCTCAATCTGATCGAGATGGTGCAGCCGGATGTTTTGGTGAAAGGGGGGGACTGGGCTCCCGAGGCGATGGTAGGAAGTCGTGAAGTGCTCGCGCGAGGTGGCGCGGTGCATTCGATTCCATTCCGTTTTGCGACTTCAACCACGCAAACCCTGCAAAAAATCCGGGGGGCCTAAATGGAGCTCGAACGGCATAATCTCTTAGCCAAGCTGATTCATGATGTGAATCAGCTGGGTTTTGCACACCCGCAGATCATTACGCAGGGCATTTTGCTGCTCTTGTGCTGGGGGCTGGCCTACTGGGTATCGCGCCGTATTTTGCGCTCTTCGACCATTGCGGGCATGCGCTGGAAAACGGGTGAAGATGGTCTGCGCCGCATTCTTTTCCCCGTGCTCGCGCTGATCTTGGTGAGTGTTAGCAATTTAACCTTATCGCTGCTGGAAGGGCATGTGAATTCGCTGCTGCGAGTGGCCAATTTGCTGATGCTGGCGATGGTGAATATTCGGCTGCTGGTGTATGTGATTCGCCGGGTTTTCCAAGATGCCAAATGGGTGCAGCAATGGGAGAAATACATCGCGCTGGTGATTTGGGGCCTGTATGTCTTGCATGTGGTCGGTATTCTGCCGGAAGTGCTGCAAACCCTTGATGAAATCAGTTTTAACGCCGGCAAAGTGCATATTTCGGTGCTCACCGTGTTGCAAGGCTTGCTCTCGGTAGGGGCGACCTTGTTGCTGGCGATGTGGGCTGGGCGCACGATTGAAGCCCGCTTAATGGCCACCGATGTGATGGAAATGAACGTCCGCGTTGTGCTGGTGAAAGTGATGCGCTCGGTGCTGGTGGTGCTGGCCGTGTTGCTGTCTCTCTCGCTGGTGGGCATCGATCTCACGGTACTGTCGGTGTTTGGTGGTGCGCTGGGTGTGGGTTTGGGTTTTGGTTTGCAAAAGATCGCCTCGAATTATGTGTCGGGCTTTATCATTTTGCTGGATCGCTCCATCAAAATGGGCGACCTGATTACCGTGGATAACCGCCAAGGTGTGATCAGCGGCCTCACTTCGCGCTATATCGTGCTCAAAGCGGCGGATGGGACTGAATCGCTAGTTCCGAACGACACGCTGATTACCCAAACCGTGGTTAATCAATCGTATAACGATCGCTCGGTGTGGGTCGGTTTGCCGGTATCGGTGGCGTATGATTCCGATCTAGAGCTGGTCATGAAGATTATGGTGGATGTGACTAAAGACAATCCACGTATTCTGCCGCACCCCGCGCCGGGAGCGTTTGTCACGGCTTTTGCCGATAGCGGGATTAATCTCACGCTCGGTTTCTGGCTGGCCGACCCTGAAAACGGGCAGATGGGACTCAAATCCGAGCTCAATCTAAGTATCTGGCGTGCCTTTAAAACCCATGGCATCGAGATCCCTTATCCACGGCGCGATGTCATGATCTTGCCGCCTGCCGGCCAGCCGGCAGAGGCGCCGAAGAATTCTGCAGCGCCTGAGGTTTCTGCGTAAAATCAGCACAGAGGCCACCCATCGGTGGCCGGCTTGAGGAATAAGAAGTATGTCTTGGTTGAATGGTTGGATTGATTTGCCGTGGTGGGGATATATCCTCGTTACGCTGGGTTTAACACACATCACGATTGCCGCGGTCACGATCTTTTTGCATCGCCACCAAGCGCACCGCGCGCTGGATTTGCATCCGCTGATCAGTCACTTTTTCCGGTTCTGGCTCTGGCTAACTACGGCTCAGATCACCAAGGAATGGGCGGCCATTCACCGCAAGCATCACGCCAAATGTGAAACCGCCGAAGACCCGCATAGCCCGCAGGTGTTGGGGCTAAAAAAAGTCTTCTGGGAAGGCTGGGAGCTGTATCGCGCCGAAGCCAAAAATCAGGAAACGCTACAAAAATACGGCCATGGCACGCCCGATGACTGGATTGAGCGCCATTTGTATACCCCGCATAGCGTCTGGGGGCCAACGACCATGGCGGTCTTGGATTTGCTGCTATTTGGTGTGAACGGCATCTGGATCTGGGCCGTGCAAATGATGTGGATTCCGATCATGGCGGCCGGGGTGATTAATGGTATTGGTCACTTCTGGGGCTATCGCAATTTCGAATGTGAAGATGCCTCTACCAATCTGGTGCCGTGGGGGATTTTGATCGGCGGCGAAGAGCTGCACAACAATCACCACACCTTCGGTACCTCGGCCAAGCTGTCGTATAAGTGGTTTGAGTTTGATATTGGCTGGCTGTATATCCGCACGCTGGCCTTCTGCCGCTTGGCCACTGTGCGCAAAGTAGCGCCCAAGCTCAAACAAGGCACTGCCCGGCCGGTGTTTGACGAGTTGGCCGTACAGGCCGTAATCGCCAATCGTTACGCCATCGCCGCCAGCTACGCGCGCACCTTAAAAGCCACCGTGGCCAGTGAAATCGAGCAATTACGCGCTAATGCCAGCTTGCCAGCGCTCAATTTCAACCCGGTGCGGCAAATGAAAATCTGGCTGAAACAAGACGCCAAAGATACTCCGGTGGCGGAGCAGACCAGCTTGCAGGCACTGCTGGCGCAAAGCGCGGTGCTCACACAGGTGTATCAGATGCGCCAAGAGCTTACCCGCATTTGGGAGCGCTCAACGCTGACCCGCGCTGAGCTGGTTGAACAGCTGCAGGATTGGTGCCAACGCGCCGAAGCCAGCGGGATCAAGGCGCTAGCCGACTTCTCGCTCAGGCTGCGGGCCGTGGCTTAAGCCAGCCAATTTATCCGGGCGAGCTGCGGCTCGCCTTTTTTCATCGTTCGCTTTTTATTCTCACAAGGAATGTCATGATGTCATCGATTCAGCGTTATCACGTTGGCCCTCGTCTGTGCGAAACCGTCGTGCACAACAATACCGTGTATCTTGCCGGCCAGATTGCCGAAAACCTCGATAAAGACGCCCTCGGGCAAACCGAAGAAGTGCTCGGCTGCATTGATAAGCTACTGGCCGAAGTGGGCTCGGATAAAAGCAAAATTTTGCAGGTGACAATTTTCCTCACCGACATGGCTGATTACGATGCTATGAATCAGGCCTGGTCTGCCTGGGTGCCAGCTGGCCACACCCCCGCGCGCGCCACGGTGCAGGCCAAATTGGCCGATCCACGTTATCTGGTGGAAATGACCGTGATTGCTGCGCTGTAATACCTATTTGGGGTATTGCCATCTAAGCTAATTTTGATAATGCTTGCAGGGTGATACCCTGATAAGGAACTGCAATGCCGATGCTGCTGGCCTATCTGGCCACTTGGGAGCCGTATGCTTTTGAGTCATTGCCGGTCGAAAAACTGAGCCATCTTTGCTATGCCTTTGCGGTGATTCGCGATGGAGAGCTTGATTTGCCGGGCGCATTCAGTGGCGATGCCGCCGCCTTGGCGCAGCAAGAGGCGGTCATGCAGCAAATGCTCGCGCTGCGTGCGCGCAATCCGGCATTGCAGATCTTGATTTCGGTGGGGGGCTGGAGCGCCGATGGCTTCTCCGATGCCGCGCTCACCGCCGAATCGCGCGCCAAGCTGGTGGCTTCGGGTTTGGCCTTTATCCGCCGCTATGGGCTGAATGGGATTGATCTGGATTGGGAATACCCTAGCAACGATATGGCCGGCATTCGCGCCCGCCCGCAAGATCGGCAAAACTTCACCCTGCTACTACAAGACTTTCGCCAGGCACTCGATGCCGAATCGTGCAGCGCAGCCCGACCGGCGGCACGCCCGTATTTGCTGAGCATCGCCGCGGGTGCGGGGCAGTATTATCTCGATGGGGTGGAGATCGGACCAGTGGCCGCGGCCTGCGATTTTATCAATCTGATGACCTACGATTTTTACAATGGCTGGGCCACGCGGGCCGGTCATCATGCCAATTTATACCCCCCTGCCCACGAGCCCACGGCCGATAGTGCGGCGGGGGCGGTGGCGCTGTATGTGGCCAATGGCGTGCCGCGCGAGAAATTAGTGTTGGGTTGCCCGTTGTACGGCCGCAGCCTGCAAGGTGTGGCGGCGCCCGGCTTGGGCGCAGCAGGGCAGGCCGGCAGCAATGCGGCGCCGGGCTTTGCCAAAATTCGCCCCCTGCTGGCTGATGGGCGCTGGCAGCAGCAGCGCGATCCGGTCGCGCGGGCGCCGTGGCTGTACGATGGCGATACCTTTATCAGCTATGAAGATGAAATCTCCATCGCCGAAAAAGGCGCCTTTGCGCGGGCAGAGGGGCTAGCCGGGGCGATGTTCTGGGAGTTGAGCGAGGATGATGACCAACGCTTGCTCACTGCACTGCATGCCGCGCTGTATGCTGAGCAGGGGTATTGCCTTTGAATTCAAATAATACAAGCTCTAGCGGCCAATACGGTGTGGGGTATCTGGCTGGGGCGAGCGATTTTGCCCAGCTGGTCACCCCATTTGGGGGCCTTGCCCTGTGGGCCAATGCGCAGGCGCTATTGCGGGTGGAGTTTCTGTTGGAGGCGCCGCCAGCGGTGGCGCCCAGCGGCGCGATCTTGCAAGACGCCGTGCGCCAGCTGGAAGCCTATTGGCATAACCCGCATTTCACTTTTACTTTGCCCCTGCTGAGTGTCGGGACTGCGCATCAGCAACAAGTGTGGGCTGCGATGCAGCGTATCCCAGTGGGGCAAACGCGCAGCTATGGTGAGCTGGCGCGTGAGCTACAATCCAGCTCCTTGGCGGTGGGGACGGCCTGTGGGCGCAACCCGTATCCGGTGATTATTCCCTGCCATCGGATTCTGGGCGCCAAGGGTTTAGGCGGTTTTAACGCCCAGCGGGATGGGCGCGACTGGTTACCGATCAAGCGCTGGCTGCTGGCGCACGAGGGCGTGCGCTAATGGTGGATGCCGCGAGTGATGTTGATGTCAGTACGGCAGACGAGCAGGCCAGCGCTGTGGCCGCCGCTACTGCTCTGATTGATGCGTTTTTGGATGGCATCTGGCTGGAAGAAGGGCTGGCGCGCAATACCATTGACAGCTACCGGCGCGATTTGCTGATCTGGGCGCAATGGCTGGCACAGGAGCGCGGGCAGCATGATGTATTGCAGGTTGATCGCGATACCGTGCAGGCTTTTCTGGCGCGGCAGGCGCGGGATTTGAAAGCGGCGAGCCTTGCGCGGCGGATGGCCAGTTTGCGCAAGTTTTATCAGTACTGGCGGGCCCGAGAGCGGCTGACGCTCGATCCCTGTGCCGAGCTGGTCACGCCCAAGCGGGTGCGACCGCTGCCCAAATCATTGCCCGAAGATACAATCGAAGCGCTGCTGGACGCCCCCGATTTAGATACCCCCGCTGGCTTGCGTGATCGCGCGCTGCTGGAGCTAATGTATGCCACAGGCTTGCGGGTGAGCGAGATGGTGAGCTTACCGCTGAGCCAACTGCATCTGCGTGAGCGCTATCTGCGGGTATTGCACGGCAAGGGCGATAAACAGCGTTTGGTGCCACTGGGCGAGGTGGCCAGCGAGTGGCTGGAGCGCTATTTGCAAACCGCGCGCCCACTGCTGGTGAAACACGCCAGCGAGCCGTGCCTGTTTGTGAATCAGCGTGGCGAAGCGATGACGCGGCAAGGTTGCTGGTTCATCATCAAGCAATATGCCACCGCGGCGGGTGTGGCGGCCAGTCAGCTTAGCCCACACGTTTTGCGGCATGCCTTTGCCACGCATTTGCTCAATCATGGCGCTGATTTACGGGTGGTGCAAAGCTTGCTTGGGCACGCCGATATCACCACCACGCAGATCTACACCCAGGTAGCGGCCGAGCGGCTGAAGTCACTACACCAGCAACACCATCCGCGCGGGTAACACCATCCCCGTTTTCATTTGGCTTTCTTGATGCCTACGGTATGATTTGTTGGCTTGCTATCAGCATTTCATAAGGAGAACGTCAATGGATTCAAGTCTGGTGAATAAGTATCAAGATCTGATCATGGGCTATGTGGCCGAATTCGGGGTGAAAATCCTCGCGGCGATTGCCTTCTGGGTGATTGGCCGTTGGTTGATCGGGGTGGTGGTGCGCTTTGTACAAAGCGGCCTTTCGCGGCAAAAAGTGGATCCAACCGTATTGCGGTATGTGGGCTCGGCCGTTACGGTGTTGCTGAATGTCTTGCTGGTGATCGGTATTCTGGGCTATTTCGGTATTCAAACTACCACCTTTGCCGCCTTGCTGGCCGCCGCGGGTGTGGCGATCGGGATGGCTTGGTCGGGCTTGCTGGCCAACTTTGCTGGTGGTGCGTTCCTGATTGTGTTGCGGCCCTTTAAAGTTGGCGACATGATTTGCGCCGGCGGCGTAACCGGTATCGTGCACGAAGTGGGCCTGTTTGCCACCACCGTGATGACGCCCGACAACGTCTTGACTGTGGTTGGCAACAACAAAATCTTTAGCGACAACATTGCCAACTACAGCGCCAACGCTTATCGCCGTGTGGATCTGAAAGCTCAGCTGTCAGGGGCGGCGGATGCGCCCGCAGCGATTGCGGCGCTGAAAGCGCGCATTGCTCAAGTACCCAATGTACTAGCTGAGCCTGCGGTGGAAGTGGAAATCCTGGATTTCCAGCTGGTAGGCCCTGTGCTGGCGGTGCGCCCGTATTGCCACAATGATCATTACTGGCAAGTGTATTTCGATACCAACCGTGCCATTCTGGAAACCCTGGCGGCCTTCCCGGCGCCAACCCCAGCGCAGCTGGTGACCGTGGTGCAGAAATAAACCCCAGCAATCAGTATTTGCACCCCAATAAAAAACCCGCCGTTTGGCGGGTTTTTTATTACTGACCTTTCCAGATGATCTTCAGAAAATACCCTGTGTGGGTATTAGGCTGGAGCCATTTCTTTTTCAGGGATGGAGAGCGATACCTTGCCATTGTCGTCGATGTCGATGGTAACTTCGCCGCCATTCACCAGCCGGCCAAACAGCAATTCGTCCGCCAGCGCTTTGCGGATGGTGTCCTGAATCAGGCGGGCCATTGGGCGCGCGCCCATTTGCGGGTCGAAACCATGCTGGGCCAGATAATCTTTCAGCGCCGGTGAGAAATGCGCGTCGACTTTCTTCTCGTGCAACTGCGCTTCCAGTTGCATCAGGAATTTGTCGACCACCTGCAGAATGATTTCGTGCGTCAGTGGCGCAAACGGGATAATCGCATCCAGCCGGTTGCGGAATTCCGGCGTGAACATGCGCTTGATTTCCTGCATTTCGTCGCCGGTTTCCTTGCGGGCAGTAAAGCCGATCACCGATTTATTTAGCATTTCTGCGCCCGCATTGGTGGTCATAATGATCACCACGTTGCGGAAATCGGCTTTGCGGCCGTTGTTATCGGTGAGCGTGCCGTGATCCATTACCTGCAGCAGCACGTTGTAGATATCCGGATGCGCTTTTTCGATCTCATCCAGTAGCAAGACCGCATACGGGTGCTTATTGATGGCTTCGGTTAAGAGCCCGCCCTGTTCAAAACCCACATAGCCCGGAGGCGCGCCGATCAGTCGGCTAACCGCATGGCGCTCCATATATTCGGACATATCAAAGCGGATCAGCTCAATGCCCATGGTGTACGCGAGCTGACGGGCCACTTCGGTTTTACCGACCCCGGTCGGGCCACTAAACAGGAAGGAGCCAATCGGTTTTTGCGGGTTACCAAGGCCAGCGCGCGCCATCTTGATCGATGTGGCGAGCACTTCGATGGCCTTTTCCTGCCCGAATACCACGTTTTTCAGATCGCGCTCCAGCGTTTTGAGCGTGTTTTTGTCGTCAGAAGAGACTGATTTCGGTGGAATACGCGCAATTTTGGCGATGATGTCTTCGATTTCGCCTTTACCGATGGTTTTTTTCTGTTTCGAACGCGGCAAGATTTTTTGCGCTGCACCGGCTTCGTCAATCACATCAATCGCTTTATCAGGCAGATGACGGTCGTTGATAAATTTAGCCGACAATTCTGCCGCCGTGGTAAGCGCCGCGGCGGTGTATTTCACGCCGTGGTGGCTTTCAAATTTATCTTTCAGCCCTTTTAGAATCTCAATGGTTTGCTCGATCGTCGGCTCTACCACATCGATTTTCTGGAAGCGTCGCGACAGCGCATTGTCTTTCTCGAAAATACCGCGGAATTCACTGTAGGTGGTGGCGCCAATGCATTTGAGCGAACCATTCGACAGTGCGGGCTTCAGCAGATTGGAAGCATCTAGCGTGCCGCCAGAGGCTGCGCCTGCGCCCACCAAGGTATGGATCTCGTCGATAAACAAAATCGCGTTGCGCTCTTCGGAGAGCTGCTTGATGACTGCTTTTAAGCGTTGCTCAAAATCGCCGCGGTATTTGGTGCCGGCGAGCAGGGCGCCCATATCCAGCGTGTATACGGTGGCATCGGCCAACACATCGGGCACATCACCCTCGACGATTTTGCGCGCCAAACCGTCGGCAATCGCGGTTTTGCCCACACCGGCTTCACCCACTAGCAGCGGGTTATTTTTGCGGCGGCGGCACAAAATCTGAATGACGCGTTCCAGCTCATGATCGCGACCAATCAGCGGGTCGATTTTGCCCGCCAAGGCTTGCTGATTCATGTTCTGGGTGTAGTTTTCCAGCGCGCCACCGGTTGGGGTTTCGTTGTCGCCATCTTCATTCTGTTCGCTTTTGGGCGCCGATTGTGGCGCGCTTTGGCTGCTTTTGCTGATGCCATGGGCGATGAAGTTCACCACATCGAGGCGAGTAATGCCTTGCTGATGCAGGAAATAGACAGCGTGGCTGTCTTTTTCGCCAAAAATCGCTACCAGTACATTGGCACCGGTGACTTCTTTTTTGCCGGAAGACTGCACATGCAAAATGGCACGCTGAATCACGCGTTGAAAGCCGATGGTCGGTTGGGTTTCGACTTCGTTGGTGCCCGACACCACCGGGGTGTGTTCGGTGACAAAGTCGCCTAGCTGCCGGCGCAGCTCTTCCAGATTGGCGCCGCAGGCTTTCATCACTTCAATGGCCGAAGGATTATCCAGCAGAGCCAGCAGTAGATGCTCGACTGTGATGTATTCATGGCGCTTTTGCCGCGCATCCATGAACGCCATGTGCAAACTAACTTCGAGTTCTTGGGCGATCATTTTATTTCACCTCCATGATGCATTGCAGCGGATGCTGGTGCGCCCGTGCGTATTGCGTTACATCGGCCACCTTGGTAGCGGCAATGTCTTTCGGGTATGTCCCGCAAACACCACGACCTTCGTGGTGCACTTTCAGCATGATCCGAGTGGCTTGCTCACTTCCCAATCCGAAAAACTGCTGCAACACGTCAATGACAAAGTCCATCGGGGTAAAGTCATCATTGAGCAACACCACTTGCCACATCGGCGGAGGGGCGGTACGAACGTCTGCTTTTTGGAGCTCAGTGTCAAACTGATACGTCTGGGCCATGGGGTTCACTTACCGGAGTTTCACTTTCTATTTTGGCGCGCGCCGCTGTTTTTTCAAGCGTTAACGCCGCGCGACACTGTGAATTATTAATCGGGACATCTCTTGACCGCGATGGTTATTCTCGCGTAAAAAGTGATGCAAGCTTGGTGGAAGCAATTCTAGCAGGCTACCTTTCGGCGCGCTCATTTGAGTGTGAAGCCGATATTTCAGGAATATTTTTTTTAAAGTCTGCAGGGTTCTTAGCTATGGCATTCGGTACTGTTAAATGGTTCAACGATTCTAAAGGTTTTGGTTTCATCACGCCGGACGAAGGTGGTGATGATCTGTTCGCGCACTTCTCGGCAATCAATATGCCAGGCTTCAAAACCCTGAAAGAAGGTCAGCGCGTGACTTTCGAACTGACGCAAGGTCAAAAAGGCCTGCAAGCAGCAAATATCCAGACCGCCTAAGCGTCTGCTTGCTGTAGTCAGATCAGCCCGCCGCTTGGCGGGCTTTTTAATGCCTGGCGTTTCACCCATAAAAAAACCCCGCTAGGCGGGGTTTTTCAATGCAGGCCGTAGCCAGCAATTACATGCGTTCGATCATTGCTTTACCGAAGGCCGAGCAAGACACTTCTTGCGCGTCGTCCATCAGGCGGGCGAAGTCGTAAGTTACGATCTTGTCTTGGATCGCTTTGCCCATTGATTCGATGATCTTGTCCGCAGCTTCAGTCCAGCCCATGTGGCGCAACATCATTTCAGCCGACAGAATCAATGAACCTGGGTTTACTTTGTCTTGGCCTGCGTATTTCGGTGCAGTGCCGTGTGTAGCTTCGAAGCACGCTACATTGTCAGACAAGTTCGCGCCTGGAGCGATACCGATACCGCCTACTTCTGCCGCCAGAGCGTCAGAAATGTAGTCGCCGTTCAGGTTCAGGGTTGCGATTACGTCGTAATCAGCTGGACGCAACAGGATCTGTTGCAAGAACGCGTCAGCGATCACGTCTTTGATCACGATGCCGTTTGGCAGTTGCAACCATGGGCCGCCGTCGATCTCAACGCCACCGAATTCTTTCTTGGCCAGCTCGTAGCCCCAAGTGCGGAACATACCTTCGGTGAACTTCATGATGTTACCTTTGTGTACCAAGGTAACGCTCTTACGGTTGTTGTCGATGGCGTATTGAATCGCTTTGCGAACCAGACGCTCAGTACCTTCTTTCGATACTGGTTTGATGCCGATTGAAGAAGATTCTGGGAAGCGAATCTTGTTCACGCCCATTTCTTTTTGCAGGAATTCGATAACTTTTTTCGCGCCTTCAGAAGTGGCGTCCCACTCGATACCGGCGTAGATGTCTTCAGTGTTTTCACGGAAGATCACCATGTCAACGAGGTCTGGGCGTTTCACTGGCGAAGGTACGCCGTCGAAATAACGTACTGGACGCAGACATACATACAGATCCAGGTTTTGACGCAGCGCCACGTTCAATGAACGGATACCGCCGCCAACTGGCGTAGCCAATGGGCCTTTGATCGATACTACGTATTCTTTCAGTGCATCGAGGGTTTCTTGTGGCAGGTATGAGCCATCAGCGTACAGTTTTGAGGCTTTCTCGCCGCAGTAGATTTCCATCCAGTGGATTTTGCGCGCGTCGCCGTAGCATTTTTTCACAGCTGCATCGACTACATCGATCATAACTGGGGTGATATCCACACCAATACCATCACCTTCGATGAAAGGGATAATTGGATTGTCAGGAGTGGCGAGGTTAGGAACGATTTTCGCGCCGCCTTGTGGTACTTTGATCAGACTCATCGTGCTATTTCCTGTGAAATACAGCCAATTAAAAACGCCTCGCCCCGCTTTATCCTGATTTTTATGCCAGCAGGGGCGAAAAAACGCACTATTATCACAGGTTTGCCGGCGCTCTGCCAAGCCGTTTGGCGACGATGTAGGTTATTATGCCGCTGGTTTCCCCCTTGTTTTGAACGCCCATGCCGCAGCTGATCTTGCTGAACAAACCGTATGGCGTGATTTGCCAATTCACGCCCAGCCCCCCTCATCAATGCCTGGCTGATTATGTGCCGATCAAAGAAGTGTATGCAGCGGGGCGGCTGGATACCGATTCGGAAGGCCTCTTGCTGCTGACCGCGCATGGCGGGCTGATTCACCGCATTACCGATCCGAAACACAAGTTACCTAAAACCTATTGGGTGCAGGTGGAAGGCGTGCCCGATGAGGCCGCGCTGGCAGCTTTGCGTGCCGGTGGCTTGGATTTGGGCGACTTTCGCACGCAGCCAGCGGGGGCCCGGCTGATGGATGAGCCCGCTGGCCTGTGGCCGCGCCAGCCGCCGATTCGCGAGCGGGCGAATATTCCCACCAGCTGGCTGGAAATCATCATCAGCGAAGGCAAAAATCGCCAAGTGCGCCGCATGACTGCCAAGGTGGGGTATCCAACGCTACGCCTTATCCGTTATTCGATTGGAGGCTATACCCTGGATGGTATTGCGCCGGGTACGTTTCAAACCCTCGAAGTCGCGGCGCCACCCGCCCCCAAACCCGCAGCCAAGGCGAGCGCAGGGGTACGCCCGGCTGGGCGACCCAAACAGCGTGGGCGCCGCGGGCCGAATAAAACGCGCTAATCGCCTCTACCCAATTTCCTTACTGCCGCAGCCTTTTGCGCTTGGCGCGGCGAGCGGGTTAATGGGCCGCGTCGGCCGAGGCGCGCACCTGGCTGTTAGGCATCAGTAGCAATAAGGGCAGCACGCAAATCATGGCGATGCCAAACAGCAAAAACAGCTGATCATAGGCCAGCATCAGCGCCTGTTTGTTCACCGTTTGCTGCAGCAGTAGCTGCGAGAGCGTATCCGCGCCAGCCGCCGGCGTGCCGGTGCTGATCAGCCGGGCCTTGAGCTGGGCCAAGCGCTCCAGTGCGGCAAAGCCGCCCAGATGCTCGAGCAGCGCCGCGCCGTGCATTTGCATCAGCTTGGTGGAGAACGTAGCCGATAAGGCAATGCCCACGCTGCCGCCCAACTGGCGGGTGAGGTTGTACAGACCCGTGGCGCTGCCGATCTGGCTGGGCCGCAAATTAGCCATGGTCAGACTATTGAGCGGCATAAAAATCATCCCCAACCCAATGCCGCGCAAGATCAGCGGCCCCATGAAATCTCCCACGCCCGATTGGGTGGTAAAGCCATGGTGTAGCCACATCGAGCCCAGGAAAATACTGGCGCCCAGGCTAATTAAAATACGCGGTGGCATGCCTTTGGCTACCAGCTTGGCCGAGATCGGCATCGTGAGCCCCGAGGCTAGCGCCGAAGGCAGAATCAGCAGGCCGGTTTGCCAGGCGGTATAGCCCATCAAGGTTTGCACATACACCGGAAAAATAAACACGGTAGAAAACAGCGCGCCACCGAGCAAAAAGGTAATGACCAGGCCGGCCGAAAACTGCACATCTTGGCAGACGCGCAAATCGACCAGCGGGTAGCGATGTTCGAGCTGGCGAATGATAAACGCGCCCAGGGCGGCAATGCTGGTGACGCTGTAAATCACGATTTCCCACGAATCAAACCATTCCAGCCGTTCGCCACGCTCCAGCAGTAATTGCAGCGCGGCAATCCCACCGGCCATCAGCGCGAGACCGACAAAATCGATGTGCGTGACCGCCTTGCGCAGCTTGGATTCGGGCACATAAATCAAAGTGAGCAGCAGGGCGGCCATGCCCAGCGGCAGGTTGATATAAAAAATCCATGGCCAGCTGTATTGATCGGTGAGCCAGCCGCCCACTGTGGGTCCCAGCATCGGCCCCAGCATAATGCCCATGCCGAAAATCGCCATGGCGCTGCCCATTTCCTTGCTGGGAAACACCTCGAACAAGGTGGTTTGCGCCGTGGCGATCAGCCCGCCGCCGCCCAAGCCTTGCACAATGCGCCAGAACACCATTTCGGGTAGTGAGCTGGAATTACCGCAGGCGATAGAGGCCACGATAAACAACCCAATCGACAGCACCAGATAATTGCGCCGGCCAAATAAATTGCCCAAAAAGCCGGAGATCGGCAGCACGATGACATTGGCCACCACATAGCCAATCGATACCCAGGTAATTTCATCCAGCGTGGCGCCCAGCGTACCCATCATGTGCGGGATCGCCACATTCACAATGCTGGTGTCTAGTAATTCCAGCACGCAGGCCAGTGTGACCGTGAGCGCAATAATGTAGCGATGCTGGTGGATGCTGGCATCGTCGGTCGAGCGCGAGAGGCCCGGCAAGATGGCTTTCATGGCTATTTAGTCCGGATCGTCACTTCAACCGACATGCCGGGGCGCAAATTGGCGCCCGCAGGCAGCGGATCGAGCTTGATCTTCACCGGCACCCGCTGCACGACTTTGGTGAAGTTGCCAGTGGCATTGTCGGGCGGCAGCAGTGTAAAGCGCGCGCCGGTGGCGCCGCTGAATGAATCCACTTTGCCGGTCAGGATCTGGCCATCGGCATCGACTTTGATTTCCACGCTTTGGCCCGGGCGCACGGCGGCGGTTTCGGTCTCTTTGAGATTGGCAGTCACCCACAGATCATCGGTTTTCACCAGATACATCAGCGTTTGCCCGGCCTGAATCATCTGCCCCGGCTCGACGTTTTTCTTGCTCACCACGCCGGCCATCGGCGCTTTCACTTGCGTATCGGTCAGCTGATTTTGCGCCAGCGCCAGCTGTGCTTGCGCGGCCAGCGTTTTAGCTTCGGCGGATTTGAGCCCGGCGCTGGAGACCGCTACTTGCTGCGCGGCAGCGGCGGCCTGCTCAGCCGTGGCGCGTTGCTGGGCGATTAGGGTGGCGATGCGCGCTTGCGCGACTTGCAGCGCAGTGCGGGCGTTATCCAGCTGGGCCTGGCTCACCATTTTCTGCGCGGCGAGCTCTTGCGCCCGGCGCAGATCGGCTTGGGCTTTCTCGGCATTGGCGCGCGCTTCGCTAATCGCTTGCTCGGCGGCCTGCCGCTGCGCTGCTGCTGCGGCGGCGGTGGCATTGGCGGCGCCGATCTTGGCTTGCGCCTCGCCACCGCCACGCTGCCCACCCGAGGCGCTGAGCGCATTTTGCACTTCGGCCTGCGCTTGCAGCACTTTGGCCTGATAGTCGCGCGGATCAAGCTGAACCAGCAGGCCGCCCGCGGCCACCGGCTGATTATCATTGACCGCTACGGTTTGCACATAGCCGCCCACGCGGGCGGAAATCGGCACAATATGGCCTTCGAGCTGGGCGTTATCGGTGCCGACATGGCCGCTTGCCCACCAGAGGCGATAGCCAATAATGCCGGCCGCCAGCAGCAAAATACCGCCCAGAATCAATCGGCCTTTGGTTTGACGGGGAGTAGCTTCGGTTGTGCTCATGCGGTTTCTCCGGCAGGGCGCAGCAGGCCATGCATCAGCAGATCCAGCTGGCATTCGGCGTGTTGCAATAAATTGGTCAGGCCCAAATCGGCCGTGGTAAAGGTGTGGCGCAGAATATTGGCGTACAGCAGGGGGGCGATAATGATGCGGGGTATATGCACCAGATCCATGTTTCTGAATTCACCGCTGGCCATACCCTCGGAGAGTATCTGGCGCAGGGTTTGGTAAGTGGGCTCAATCACTTCGCTTTCGTAAAAGCGCGCCAGCTCGGGGAAATTCCCGGCTTCGGCGATCATCAGCTTGGAAATACTACCCCCGCAGTTTTCCAGCGCTTCGGCCACACCGCGCAGCACCATGCTGAGGCAATCGCGGCGCGAGCCGCGAAATTGCGCCACCAGCTCATGCATGCGCGCCAGATTGGGCAAGATGCGCTCTTGCACCACGGCTTTAAACAGCGCCTCTTTGCTGGGGAAATACAAATACACGGTGCCTTTGGTGACGCCGGCGGCGGCGGCGACTTCATCAATGCGCGTGGCGGTAAAGCCTTTTTGGTGAAAAAGCTGGATCGCCGCGGCGATAATTTCATCGGGGCGGGCGGCTTTACGGCGCTGATTACGGGGGCTAGGGTTCATCATCTGGTGCTTAATAACTGACTGGTTAGTTATTAAATCGCCGCAGGCGGCGAGCGTCAAATGAATTTTTGTTAAATTTTGCGCCGCTGCGCTGGGCGGAGGTGGCTGGCCGTGGGGGGAGGAAATCAGGTAAAATCAAGCGCTTGTCGACGCAAGGATAAGCCCCGAAGATGTGGAAGCCCAATACCACCGTCGCCGCCATCATTGAACAAGATGGCCGCTTTTTGCTGGTGGAAGAGCGCATTCTAGGCGCGCTCAAACTCAATCAGCCCGCCGGGCATGTGGATGCCAACGAATCCATCGTGGCCGCCTGCCAGCGCGAAACGCTGGAAGAAACCGCCTACCATTTCACCCCGACCGCACTGGTGGGAATTTACCAGTGGAGCGTGCCGGGCTCGGATCTCACCTACCTGCGCTACGCCTTTAGTGGCGAGCTGGGCGCGCACGATGCCACGCGGCAGCTCGGCCTCGCGGATGAAGGCATTGAAGCCGCAGTGTGGCTGAGCCGTGATGAAGTGCTGGCGCGGCAAGCCGAGCATCGCAGCCCGCTGTTGCTGGCCTGCATCGACGATTATCTGGCCGGGCGGCGCTATCCGCTTGAGCTTCTTCGTGATTTTGATCACGACCCCGCATTAAATGGAACGCAGTCATGAGCAGCAAAATTGTAGTAGGCCTCTCTGGTGGGGTGGATTCCTCAGTTACCGCGCATTTACTCAAAGCGCAAGGCTATGAAGTGCATGGCGTCTTCATGCAAAACTGGGAAGACGACAACAACGATGAATACTGCTCGATCAAAGAAGACAGCATGGACGCGATTGCCGTGGCCGATCTGCTGGGCATTGATATCGAGCTTGTGAATTTCGCCGCCGAATACAAAGACCGCGTATTTAGTCATTTCCTGACCGAATACTCGGCCGGCCGTACGCCGAACCCGGATATTCTGTGTAATAGCGAAATCAAATTTAAATCGTTTCTGGAATACGCAATCAAGCTCGGTGGCGTCAAGCTTGCAACGGGGCATTACGCAAAAACCCGATTAAGAGCAGACGGCCGCACCGAAATGCTGCGTGCCGCCGATCAAAGCAAAGATCAAACGTATTTTCTATATCGCCTAAGCCAAGAACAAATCTCGCACGCGGTATTTCCGCTCGGGGATTTGCTCAAATCCGAAGTGCGGGTCATCGCCGAGCAAATTAATTTGCCCAACGCCAAGAAAAAAGATTCCACCGGCATTTGTTTCATTGGCGAGCGGCCGTTCCGTGAATTCTTAAATCGCTATTTGCCGAAAAAGCCGGGTGCGATGGTCACGCCGGAAGGCAAGGTGATGGGTGAACATCAGGGCCTGATGTACTACACGCTCGGTCAGCGGCAGGGCCTCGGTATCGGCGGTACCAAAGGCAGCGCCGAGCCGTGGTTTGTGGCCGGCAAAAACATGGAGCGCAACGAGCTGATCGTGGTGCAAGGCCATGATCACCCGCTGCTACTTAATCCGGTGGTGGTGGCGAAAGATTGCTCCTGGATTCTGGGTGAGTCCCCGGCCGAAGGCCGCTACACCGCCAAAACCCGCTACCGCCAACCCGACAGTGCCTGCACGCTGACGCTCATCGAAGGCGGCGTGCAGCTGGTATTCGACGAGCCACAATGGGCGGTAACGCCGGGGCAATCGATGGTGCTGTACCGTGACGAAGTTTGCCTGGGTGGTGGGATTATTCAGTAAGGCAAATGATCGCGGGAGTATTGCTCGGTATTTATTGATTTTAAATGGCTACATGGCAATACCCAGGTTGGGCATGTGAAACCGCTGGCGATGCTGGCGGTTTTTTTATGAGGGGTTAGCGGTGCGAACTGTGGTGGAGTTTTGTCGAAGTCATTGATCGCGCGTCCTGCTAGCTGCGGCTTTGTTGCCGCGTTAGTAGACAAAAACCCGCGTTGCCGCGGGTTTTGTTTTAATCCATTCACTTCGGTTTACTGTTCCACGGCCGGTTGATCCCACGGTAGTGGTACGGCGATGTCGTTGAGGATGAATTTGCCGCCTTTGAGCGAGGCTTTGGCGGATAAGAGATCGCCATTCACCCGAATCAGGTTTTGCTCGGCCAGCTTGCTGATCTGGCCTTCTACAAATTGGCCGGCCAGATAGTCGATGTCGGCGTGGCTAACGTCGCCATCAGGGTTGGCGCTGGCAAACATATTGCGCGCTTGCCACATCACTAGGGTTTCAACCACTTTGCGCGGGATGGTGAAATCGGCTTTGGCGTCGAGCTTATTCACTAGATCCACCGGTTTATCCAAGTCGGCGGGCACAAAGCCTTTGAGCCCCACCGAGCCGGCAAATTTGATGGCGCCATCAGGTAGTTTGACTTCCAGCTGTTTGATCGCAAATTGCGGGTCGTTTTGCAGCAGCGGCAGGCCTTGCTCGCGGGCGAGTTTGGTGAGAGCTTCGGTGAGCTGCTCGCGGTTGAGTTTTTGTTTTTGCAGCTTGGTCAGCTCATCGCTGATGGTGGCCAGTGTTTTGCCGTGCAGGTGATTGGCTTCGGCGATCATGATGGCCGGGCCATAGGGTTTGTCATTCAGCGTGAGCTTGCTCAGATCGATCTGGGCGCTGCCGTTGATGAATTCACCGCTTTCGTTCACTTTGCCTTGGTAAACGAGGTTTTCCAATTTGAGCTTGATCGGGTTGCCTTCGCGCATATCGAGGTCAAACTGGCCGACTTTGGCCAGATTGGTGCCGATCATGATGCCATTGGCGCCTTTGCTCTGGTTGAGGTTGATACTCAAACCTTGCAGCGCGAATGAACCTTTGGCTTTGGCTTCGCCCGAGAGGCCTGGGGCGGTGAGATCGAATTTCACCCGATTAAAATCGCCGCCGTAGTCGAGCGTGGCATTCAGGCCTTGCCATTTGGCTTTTACGCCCGAGAGCGCTTCTTCGTAATCAAAGCCCGGCACGCTGATTTTCATCACGCCATCATCGTTAAAGCTGATGCGGTTTTCGATCTGAATGGGTTTTTGTTCGCCGAAAAACTTGGTGAGGAATTTCTGCGTTTCTGGCGAGTATTTAAATTCGGTGGTGACCACAGCCTTGTAGGGCAGCGGGTTGAGCTTGGTCAGCAGCGGCAACGGGCCGTGCTGAATATGATTGGTGTAGGTCACTTCAAACGTCGGCAGCGTTTCGCCTTCTTTTTCGACGATAAAGCGATACAGCTCAGGGTTGACTTGCAGCGTGGTGGTTTCGGTGGAGCTGAGCCAGCCTTTTTCGTAGCTATGCGCTTTTACGATGAAATAGGGCAGATTGCTGATCCAGGCATGCTGTTTTTGCATGGTCTGTTCCACCGCGTCGCCGGCCACATAGCTGCCGCCGAAATAGCCGCCGCCCAGTAGGACGATGCCCAGTGCACTGCCTGCAATGACTTTCCGTTTCACCGTTTTAACCTCGAATTGGCCGCTGCGCAGTGGCGCATTACGGCACGCTGTAAGATGTGCCGATTATATCGGAGCTGATAGCAAAACGGGCGCTGACGCGCCCGTGTTGTGTTTATTAACTGCGCCAGCGCGGGGCTGGCGGCAGTTTGGGCGCTTAGATGCGGCGCGCCAACTCTTCAGCTTTACCCAGATAGCTGGCTGGGCTCAGCGCTTTGAGCTCATCTTTGGCTTGTTGCGGGATGTTCAGGCCTTCGATAAACACGGCCAGCGCTTCTTTGCTGATGCCGGTTTTGCCGCGAGTCAGCTCTTTCAGTTGCTCGTATGGATTTGGCACCCCGAAACGACGCATTACGGTCTGGATTGGCTCGGCCAGTACTTCCCAGTTGTCGTTCAGATCGGCCAGCATGGCATCACGATTGGCCATCAGTTTGTTCAGGCCTTTGAGTGCGGCCACATAACCCAGCAGCGAGTAACCCAGGCCAACACCCATATTGCGCAATACGGTCGAGTCGGTCAGGTCGCGCTGCCAGCGTGATACCGGCAGTTTCTGGCTCAGGTGGAACAATACCGCGTTGGCAATGCCGAGGTTACCTTCCGAGTTTTCAAAGTCGATCGGGTTTACTTTATGCGGCATGGTGGAAGAACCCACTTCGTTTTTGTTGACCTTCTGTTTGAAGAAGCCCAGCGAAATGTAGCCCCAGATGTCGCGGTTCATGTCGACCAGGATGGTGTTGGCACGGGCGAAATCATCATACAGCTCGCTCATGTAATCATGCGGCTCGATCTGGATGGTGTAGGGGTTGAAGGTGATGCCGAGGCTTTCTACAAAGCGTTGGCAGAAGCCTTCCCAATCAAAGCCAGGGTAAGCCGAAAGGTGGGCGTTGTAGTTACCCACGGCACCATTGATTTTGCCCAGCAGCTCAACCTTGCTGATGCGCTCCAGTTGGCGCTCCAGACGGAAGGCGATATTGGCCATTTCCTTACCCATGGTGGTTGGGGTAGCTGGCTGACCGTGGGTGCGGCTCATCATCGGGGCATCGGCCAGCTCGTGGGCCAGCTCTTTCAGTTTGGTGATGATTTCGGCGAGTTTAGGCAGCAGTACGGTTTCGCGCGCGCCTTTGAGCATCAGGGCGTGCGACAGATTATTAATGTCTTCCGAAGTACATGCGAAGTGAATGAATTCACTGGCGGCAGAGACTTCGGCATTGCCAGACAGACGCTCTTTGAGCCAGTATTCCACGGCTTTCACGTCATGGTTGGTGGTGCGCTCGATGGTTTTTACTTCCAGCGCGTGCTCGGTGCTAAATTGCGCAACCAGATTATCGAGCTCGGCAATGGTGGCGGCCGAGAAAGGCTTGATTTCGCTCAGGGCGGAATCACTGGCCAGCGCTTTGAGCCACGCCACTTCAACGGTAACGCGATTTTTAATCAGCGCGTATTCGCTAAAGTGCGCGCGCAGATCAGCCAGTTGTTTTTCATAGCGGCCGTCTAGCGGCGAAAGCGCGGTCAGTGCAGAAAGTTCCATAATGCCAACTCGTCCGTGAAGGGGTGATCGATCAAAAGCGGGATTTTAACACACTCGCCCTGCGCTGTTTGTCTTGCACGATTAAGGGGCTAAGCCCCAGCGGCTAGCCAGCGCTGCGGCGGCGGGGTGTGAATGGCGTAACTTATCCGCCATGCGGCGTGTAAGAATAAGTGACAAGCCCGACAATCGCATGAATAATGGCAATACCTTACAAAGAGCTCGCGACCTTGCTACAACGATAGCGGGCGACGGGCCTGCGCTGAGCTCACGGGAGAGACATAATAAGTACCTTGAGCGCGGTACCAAATTCGGATGGAGAGGCAATTTCGATGAGCGGTTTTACCCAACTCACCCCAGAATGGCAGGCATGGATTATTGAAAATCTGCAGCGTGGCTGTCTGGCCCAGTCGATTGTCGAAGTGATGATCGAAAAAGGCTTTGACCCGATGTTTGCCAACGCAGTGGTATTTCATTTTTCGACCACCACGCCGGCCACCCAGCCGGATGGGGCCGCGGCGTCACCGCAATAACACGGTGTTTCGCCTCGCAATAAAAAACCCTGTGCATCACACAGGGTTTTTTATTGTCCGCCGGCAGGCTTAGTTAAACAGCTGATGCCACCACAGGCGGATGGTATCCCACGCGCGGCCAAAGATATTGGCTTCTTCCACGTCTGCCACGGCCACCACGGTGCGCTCGCTCAGCACTTTGCCATCCAGTGAGATTTTCATCATGCCCACGGTTTGGCCGGCCTTGATCGGCGCTACCAGCGGCTGTTGGCTAGTAAGCTCTACTTTCAGCTTGGCGCCATCCCCTTTGGGTACGGTGATAAATTGATCGGCCATAAAGCCAACATCCACTTTATCGGCCTTGCCTTTCCAGACCGGCACTTGCCGCACAGCCTGTTTGGCGGCATAGAGTTTGGGCGTTTCAAAAAACTGCGTGCCCCAATTGAGTAATTTCGAGGATTCGGCCGCGCGTACTTCCGGGCTGGCGGTACCCACCACCACCGAAATCAGGCGGCGATTATCGCGGTGGGTTGAGGCCACCAGATTGTAGCCGGCGCTTTCGGTGTGACCGGTTTTCATGCCATCCACAAACGGGTCACGGTAGAGCAGCAAATTGCGGTTTGGCTGATTGATGTTGTTGTACTTGAATTCCTTGATCGAGTAGATGTGATAAAACTCGGGGAAATCATTGATGATGGCATTCGCCAGCCGCGCCAGATCGCTGGTGGTGACGTGCAGCGCCGGGTCGGGTAGGCCGGTGGAATTGGTAAAGTGCGAATCTTTCAGCCCCAGGCGTTTGGCTTCTACATTCATCATTTGGGCGAAGACTTCTTCGCTGCCCGCAATCGCCTCAGCCAAAGTCACGCAAGCATCGTTACCCGACTGCACGATCATGCCTTTGATCAGATCATCAACCGTGGCTGGCACTTTCGGATCGAGATACATCCGCGAGCCTTCGGTTTTCCAGCCTTTTTCGGATACCAGCAGGGTTTGCTCGAGCTTGAGTTTGCCAGCCTTAACCGCTTTAAAGGTCAGGTAGGCCGTCATCAGCTTGGTGAGGGAAGCCGGCTCGACTTTCATATCCGGATCACGAGCTGCGAGCACTTGGCCACTTTGCTTGTCGTAGAGGTAATACGATTTAGCGGCGATTTCGGGTACGGGCGGTACGAAAGCGTGAGCCAGTGAGCTGGCCAGCAGCGTGCCGATCAGGGCGCAAGAGAGGGCGGTACGACGCATGAGGATGATCTTTGCTGATGAAGGTTGACAGAAAAGGCGATTATACGCCCGAAACCAGCCCTACAGACCGCCCGATACGGGCTTTGTTCCGGTGTTTTTTGCCTTGTGCCGCAATAAAAAACCCAGCCGGGCCAGCCAGCTGGGGTGATGTTGCGGCAAAGCCCGCTAGCCGGCCTGCGCGCGGCGGATTAATACGGATAAGCCGGCGTGCTGGCCGAGAGATCGAGCCATTGTCCGCTGCCAACTTGATTGTATTTGTTGCGCGCCAGCGCATAAAACTGCTCAGGCAAAACGGCCAGCCCCAGATCGGCCACCGAATCCAGCGCGGTTTGGCCAACGCTGATACCGTACATGGCAAAAATCTGCCGCAAATCTTTGCCCACCAGCTTGGAGCTCAACACATACAGCAGGTCGGGGTTGCTGATGGTTTTGTTGGCAAAGCGGCTCATGGCAAATTTATTGCCGCTCTCCCACGCGTTATCCACTAGCCGGTTGCCCTTGGTGAGCAGGGTGAAGAAATCCAGCGTTTTTTCCATGCTCGGAATGCTCTCGCCAGCGCGGTAACGGCTAAACAGGAAGGCCAGCTGGAAATGCACCGCGCGCATGGGGTCTTGGCCATTATCCATATCCCAAAGCCGGGTTTGCATATCCATCACCTTGGCATTACCGCTCAGTCCGCTGGCGCGATTGGCGACAATATCGGCATACAGGCCCGGATGATCGGTGGTATGGCCAGTATCGATGCCGGCAATTTTGTATTGCCGCATCATATGGATGCTGGCGAGGATATTGTTATTGCACTCCACCACACAGCCTTTGCCGCCAAATTCAATGGTCATGACCCTGGGTACCGTGTTGTGGCCCAATTCGTGCGCGTGCCCCCAGCCAGTACCCCCGATTCCGGCAAAGCCATCCGATGGGTTACCCGAGCAGAGGTAGCCACAGGCGGCAATCCAGCCGACAAAATGCTGCACACTCGGCGCCCGATGCAGCGGGCCATCGCAGGTCCAGCCAAAGGTGCTGCACAAACTCGCCACCGTGCTGCTCATCGGCATATTGCTAAAGCCATTCGCCAGGTGATTGGAATCGAACAACAGGCCTTTGATCTGATCAATGACATAGGTTTGCGGGCTGAGGCTACCCATGGCTTGCTTGGCGTAATACATGGTTTGCTGGATCTCACCGCCTTCAAATTTGGCCGTTTGCCAGCCAAAGTCCGCGCGTTGCATTGCCGCGATGGCCTCGTCGATCTCGGCCTGATTGCTGGGCTTGGTGAAATCGAAGTGCGCATATTTGGCGCTGCCGCGGATTTTGAGCGTTACTGAGCGGCCAGCGGTGGCGCCGCTGTAATTCAGATACAGTGGCCCGCCAAATGGAGTCACAAAGGTTGTTTCGCCGCTGGCCTTGAGCGGAATGGCAAACGAATGCGGCCGGCGCGGGCGTTTGTAGCCTTCATTGACCGAGTCGGTGAGTGGGTTGCCATAGGCGCGCAGGTAGTTGGTCTGGATATTCAGTGCGCTAGCGCCACCGTTATCCACCACTTCGATGTACACCGGTTTGCCCGGAATCGCCGCACGGCCAATCGCGGTATTGCCACCACTCTGGCCGATGGTGACTTCGATGGTTTCCGCGCTACTGCTCACCGGCATGCTCTGCGCCGACACAGGCATAAAATCACCCTGCCCAGCTTTGCTCACCGTCGTATTGGTGCGGTTAAACACCAGCCATGAATCGGCAGCATAGGTGCGCAGAAAATCGCCGGGTGCGGTATCACGGTTGATCTTGCCGTATTGAATATCCTTGCGATACAGATCCGCCCACAGCACCAGCAGGCGATGCAGGTCGCTGGTGGGCTCCTGGAAAATATCCACGCCACGGCTTTGCAGGCTGGCCAGCGCATTGAATTGCTGGGTAATCGGCTGGGTGATGCTGCTATCGGTACTGAGCTGCAGTGCTGGTTTGGCCTGACCCATGGCGCGTAAAGTGCCAACCAACCCGCTCATTTGATCTAGCCGCGCAAGTAGGCCACTGCGGGTGGTGCTACTGCCGATCGAAACGCCGGCGGCTGGGGCAAAGTAATTGCCCGGATAATCACCCAGCTTCATGCCCATGCCGGCCAGAACGCTACGGCCACCGGCCGAGTCCGTCCAGCTGGGGTGCAGGTAGAGTACCGCTTTGCCTTGCTCGACATATTGGCGGACCTGATTGCTCAGCGCAGGGTCGTTGCGCACGCTACTGCCAAACACCAGCAAATCGGCGTTTTGCCAGCAGCTATTGCCGCTTTGGGTGAGATCGCAGCTGATGGCGTTACCGGTACTGCCGGCGCGGCTGAGCCAGCGGCTGACGGTATTGCTGTCATAGCCGGCGACGGCGTATTTCACCGGGCTGGGCAGCGCCGTGTCGGCATTGCCGGTGATCAGCCAGCGCATGGCGCGGGTAAAAAAGGCACTGTGCTGGGTTTCGCGGCTTTGGTTGGCTTGCCAATTGAGCATGTCTACGCCATAGCCCATCCCGCGGCCCCGACCATACTGGGCAATCGCTGCCATGCCGCTGCCATCGTCGGCCAATAACAGTGGCGTTGCCACGGTGGGCTGACCAATGCCGATTTCGCTGCTATTGGTCGTGAAATTCACGCTGAGATCAAGGGTGCCACCACCGAAGATACTGGTCAGTGCGCGGCTTTGCTGCTGTTGATAGCGCTCGGCCAGCTGGGTAGCCAGTTGCAAAAGCGTGGGCTGATCGGCGGCGCTGAGCAAATTGGGGTTGCCGGTTTGCAGCGCCAAAACCAGTGGGCTGGTGGCCGGTTGCTGCAGGCCGCTGTTATCCACTTGGTTGAGGGTTGGGCCGCTGCTACCACTTGGCGCGGCAGTGGCGCTCGGGCTGCCAGTGCCGACGTTGCCGCCACTGTTAGTACCGCCGCCGCCACCACCGGCACCACCGCCACAGCCGGCGAGCAGGCTTAGCAAGGCGAGGCTGGGCCATAATCGTTTGAATGCGCACATCATTGTCTTGTTCTATGGTCAGGTTAAGTTCGAGCGGCGCAGTTTAAGGATCATCAGTAAATGCTGATATGATAATGGCGCTCACTTTTATGACATTCGGGCAGCTTTATGAGCCAGATCACAACTTTTCCGCGCGGGCTACACACCCCCGAGTTGCGCCATTTGCAGCCGCTGTATCCGCTGCTGGCCAGCCGGCCCGAGGTATTGCAGGTGCTGGAAAGTCGCTTTGGGCTGCGTCGGGTCGAGGCCAGCTGTAGCGATACAATGCCCGGTGAGCTGGCTTTGCAATTGCATGAATACCTGCACGCCGCAGGCGCACCGCACATCCTGGTGCAGGTGGCGGCGGCGCTGGATCTGGGGGCGGGCAATGGGCTGCTGTATTTTTTGCGCAGCGCCAATACCGTCGCGCAGGCGGTAAATACCCTTGTGCAGCTGGGGCCGTTGTCGTTTCCGGATGGCAGCCTGACGCTGATCCTGACCGAAACCCAGTTCACCCTGCAGCTGCGCCCGCTGCTGCATGCCGAGCGCTTGGGGATGCTGCTGCGCTATGAGGCAATCTGTGTCTGGCTGGCGCGCTTGCTGGAGCATTTGCTGGCTGAGCCGCAGCCACCGCTGGCGGCCGCGTTGATGACGCAGGCGGTGCAGCCGGCGGAGCTCGCCCCGCATCTGCCGCACAACCTGAGCTGGCAAGCGCCTGCGTTTGCCCTCAGCTGGCCGATTGCGCTGTGGCAGCGCCCGCTGCCCAATGCCAGCGCCAGCCTCTGGGCCGCCTTGCAGCCGCATTTTCTGGCCGGGCTACAAGCCCAGCAGGCGGCCGACACCTTGGCTCAGCGTACTTGCCGCTATTTGCTGCCGGGTGAACGTTTGCGTTTGGCCGAGCAAGAAACCGTGGCCAAAGCGCTGGGCCTGAGCGTGGCGCAATACCGGCGGCAACTGGCGGCCGAGCAAACTTCGTTTAGCCGGCTGGTGCTGGAATTAAAACGCCGCGCCGCCGTGCAGTATCTGGTGGGCGAGCAAAGGCTGGAAGACATTGCCTGTGCCCTGGGCTTTGCCGAACGTAGCGCCTTTGAGCGTGCCTTTGTCGGTTGGTATGGCTGTACGGCCGCGCAATTTCGGCGCGCAGCGCAGCAGGGCGAGCGGGCGGCAGGCTTTATGGCCGTGGCGCCGGCGTGGCAGCGGCAGCGCTTAGCCGCGAAGCCGCTGAACGCGGCGCGTGTGCAGGCCTTGGCGCAGGTTAATCCCAAGCTGGCCTGCTTGCTGCTGGCTGAGTTGAATCAAGCCGAAAACGGCGCGCTAGGCCTGCGCCCGCTGGCTGAGGTGGCGACACTGCTACCGGCCAATAGTATTTGCGATGTTGGGTATGCCTCGCTAGCCAATGCAGATGAATGGCCGGAAGGAAATACCCCTGATTTACTTAGCGCGGCGCTGTTTTTGCGCGCCGTAGCGGCGAGCCTGGCGGTGCCGGCGGCTGAGCAGGAAGGCATTGAGTGGGCGGCGCAGGCTTGCCTGCTGGCCAGCACCAGTTTGGCCGGCGATTTGGCGCACCACAGCCGGGGGGCGCTGGTGCTGCTGGCGCAATGGGGTATGCCCGCGCCGGTGGTGCGCCGGCTGGGGCTATGGAGCCGCAACGAAGGGGCGGGCTATGCCGAGCTCAGCGCCGCGCTGGCCTGGCTGCAAGCCCGCACGCCGCCACCCGCGGCAGATTCGCGCTGGCCGGCCTTGTGGGCCGCGGTGTGCGGGCAGCTGCAGCATGCACAGCAAAGCCTCAGCGAACATTAGCCCACCGTGGTGGTTTGTCCGGCGGCGCATTGCAAGCTCGGTGCCGTGCACCTGCATGGTCGCTGCGGCTTAATCCGGCAGCTGGAATTCCCCGTGGCCAATGCTCCTAACCTTACCCCCTACCCGTATCTCGCCCTGCGCATTGATGTGTAAGCTCAAGCGGGCAATACGGTCGATGCCGTGCCCTTGCTCCATGGCGAGCTTGAGGGGCAGGGCGGCGTTTTCGGCCAGTAGCCAGCCGCCCAAATTGGCGCAGGCCGAACCGGTGCCAAAATCTTCGGCGGCCTGGCCGCGCTGGCTCCAGAAATAGCGCGCAATAATCCGCGTGGGGTCGGCCGGGTCGGCCGCCCACACTAGCGCACCCGAACGCCCTTCCTGATTGCAGGCTACAGCTTCAAATTGCGCCAGATTCAGCTGGCAAGCCGCCACGGCGACCGGGCTGGCGAGTGGCACAATCAATTGCTCGCTGCCGGTGTTTACAAAACGTGGCGTGCCGGCGATCGCGCTGGCGTTAAGCGACAGCGCGGCGGCAATCTCCTCGGCGCTAGGGCCGGCGCGATATTGCGGGGCATTGGCCTGCAAGGTCAGCAAATCGCCCTCGCGCGCCACCGGGATCACCCCGGCGCGGGTTTCCAGCGTGAGCAGCGGCCGCCCGGCGCCCAGCACAAAGGCCGTGCCTAAAGTCGGGTGGCCGGCAAAGGGCATTTCGTAGCTGGGCGTGAAAATCCGCACACTAGCATCGGCCACTTGGCTCGGGCCAGTGAAGGTAATTTCGGACAGATTCATCTGCTGGCCTAGGCGCGCCATGGTGCGCTCATCCAGCGGTTGTTCTGGCTGAAAAACCGCGAGCGGATTACCGCTCCACAGCTCGTCGGTCACAAAGACATTCACTACTTGATAGCGCAGTTGCGGCATGGCGGGCTCCGATGGGTGGATTGCCATCATACGGGGTCTGGGTGGGCTTGCTAAGCACAGTCGGCGCCTTTGCCAGACGATACAGTCGGCTCTCAGGGCAGGCCGCGGCGCACAGCGGGCCACCTTTAATCCCGAAAATGACACGCAGGCCACTGGGCACTTGTATAATGCACGGTTTCGCATCGTTTTCGCTAAATAGACCGCCATGATTCGTAAACTGATTGGCAAGGTGCTACGCCGTCCGGGTAAACGCATTTTGCATGCCAAACACTATGGCATTCGCCGTGAACAGCTCCATTCCGGGGCGCTGAAAGTCTGCGACAAGCTGCAGGATGCGGGTTATGAAGCCTATATCGTCGGCGGCGCGGTGCGTGATTTGCTGCTCGGCAAATCGCCCAAAGATTTTGATGTGGCCACTAGCGCCACGCCCGAGCAGGTACGGCATCTGTTTCACCGCTCGCGCATTATTGGCCGGCGCTTCCGGATTGTGCACGTGCCGTTTTACGATCGCGGTGGCGAAGAAATCATCGAGGTGACCACCTTCCGCGGTAGCGCCGATTCGCCCACCGATGCCACTGGCCGCATTATTCGCGACAATGTGTATGGCACGCTGGAAGACGACGCCTCGCGCCGCGATTTTACCGTCAATGCGCTGTATTACGACCCCAATAGCGATGAAATCATCGATTTCCACCACGGGGTGGAAGACCTGGAAAAACAGCAGCTGGTGATGATTGGCGACCCGGTCAAACGCTATCACGAAGACCCGGTGCGCATGCTGCGCGCCACGCGTTTGGCGGCGAAGCTGGGCTTACAGATTGCGGCGGATACCGCCAAGCCGATTAAAGAACATGCGCAATTGCTGGAAAACATTCCGCCGGCACGGCTGTTTGATGAAATGATGAAGGTCTTGCTCTCGGGCAAGGCCTGGGATTGCCTGCAGGCCATGCGCAATTACGGCCTGCATCGGCCGCTCTTTCCGCTGCTCGATAAACTGATGAGCCAGAAGGAAACCACGGCCTTTCTGAAACAGGCGCTGCTTAATACCGATCAGCGCTTGGCCGAAGACAAACCGGTGTCGGCCGGCTTTTTGTTTGCCACCTTGCTTTGGCATGAAGTGGAAGCCGGCTGGCAAAAGAAAGTGGCCGCGGGTGAGCACAAAGTACCAGCGCTGGTCGATGCTATGAACGATGTCGAAGCCAAAGTTACCAAACGCTTGTCGATTCCAAACCGCTATAGCGCGGCCATGAAAGAAATCTGGCTGTTGCAGCCACGCTTTGAGCAGCGCAGCGGGCAAAAGCCTTTCCGTATGCTGGAGCAACCGCGCTTTCGGGCGGCCTATGATTTCCTGCTTTTGCGCGCCGAATGCGGGCTGGTAGAAAAAGAGCTGGCCGACTGGTGGACGCAATTTCAAGTTTGCGACGACGGTACCCGCGAAGTGCTGGTGACCGAAGCGGTGGCCAGCGGTAAAGGCGGCGAAGTCGAGAAAAAACGCCGGCGCCGCACGCGGCATCGCCGCCCAGATGGCCGCCGTGGCGGCGGGCAGGGCGAGTAAGCCGGATGAGCATTGCCTATATCGCGCTGGGCGCCAATCTGGGCGACCCAGCTGCGCAATTGCGCCAAGCCATGGCCGCGATTGCGCAATTGCCGCACACCCAATTACTGGCCGGCTCCTCGCTGTATGCCAGTGCGCCCGTGGGTTATGCCGATCAGCCTGATTTTATTAATGCCGTTTGCGCAGTGCAGACCGAGCTCGCGCCCGCGGCGCTGCTGGCGGCGTTGTTGCAGATTGAGCAACAGCTAGGCCGCGAGCGCAGCTTTAAAAACGCGCCACGTACGCTGGATTTGGATGTCGTGCTGTACGACGCGCTGCAGCTTGATACCCCCGAGCTACAAATACCCCACCCGCGTATGCATCAGCGCGCCTTTGTTTTATTGCCTTTGCTAGAGATAGCCCCTGAGGTGGAGATTCCCGGTTTGGGGCCGGCGGCCGCCCTGATCGGGCAGGTGATTGATCAGGCACTGTATCGCCTCGATCCGGTCTAAGCCGGGTGGGCGGTTGTCGCCACATTGAATCAGGATCAAGCCCTGACACAAAAAGGGTCGATTTTCCACCCTGACTCCATTACGATCATGCAACGCACCATGAGTGCCCCTTTCAACGAAACGGCTTGATTACCCATCATGAAAACTACCCTTTCGACCCTGCGAAAAATGAAGCTCGATGGCGCCAAAATCGCCATGCTGACCTGCTATGACGCCAGTTTTGCCACCTTGCTGGATGAAGCCGGGGTGGACATCCTCTTGGTCGGGGATTCTTTAGGCAATGTGGTGCAAGGCCATAGCTCAACCCTGCCGGTGAGCATGGATGATATGGCTTACCACACGCAGGCGGTGGTGCGTGGCACCCAGAAAGCCATGGTGCTGGCCGATCTGCCCTTTGGCAGTTATCAGGTTTCGCACGCGCAAGCCTACGAAAACGCCGCCCGCCTGATGGCCGCCGGCGCGGAAATGGTGAAGCTGGAAGGTGGCGCCGTGATGGTCGAAACCGTCGATTTCCTGGTGCAGCGCGGAATTCCGGTCTGTGCCCACATCGGCCTGCAGCCGCAATCGGTGCACGTGTATGGCGGCTATAAGGTGCAGGGCAAAACCGAAACCGAAGCCGAAATCCTCAAGCGCGATGCGCTGGCGCTGCAAGCCGCCGGCGCTGCGATGGTGCTGATGGAAATGGTGCCCGCTAGCGTTGCGGCCGAGATTACCGAATCGCTGCACGTGCCGACCATCGGCATTGGCGCGGGCGTGCAGGTGGATGGCCAGGTGCTGGTGCTGCACGATATGCTGGGCGTGTATCCGGGCAAAAAAGCCCGCTTTGTAAAAAACTTCATGACCGGCGTGGGGAGTATTCAAGGCGCGGTAGAAAACTACGTGAAAGCGGTGAAGGCGCTGAGCTTCCCGGCCGAAGAGCATAGTTTCTAATTTAGCCACGCTGCATCTCCAAGCCTGCCCCCCATGCTCAGTCCTGCGCAACTTGCGCCCTATCTGGCCTTTAGCCCGGAGCTGGATGGCGATCATCCCGCCGTGGTGGCGTTAGCGCGCGAGCTAGCCGCCGATCAGCCGCCCGCGCGGCTGCTGATCGAGCGCAGCTTTGTCTGGGTGCGCGATCAAATTTGCCATTGCGTCGATGCTGGCCGCGAAGAAGTCCCGGTGAGCGCCAGCGAAACCCTGCTCCAGGGCACTGGTTTTTGCTATGCCAAAAGCCATTTGTTGGCGGCCTTGCTGCGCGCCAATCAAGTTGCTTGTGGCTTGGTCTATCAGCGCCTGACCTGGTCGGGCGAGGCGGCTCCGTTTTGCCTGCATGGCCTTAATGCCGTGTATTTGCCGGAGCTGGGCTGGTATCGGTTGGATGCGCGCGGCAATAGAAAACCGGGCGTGCACGCCCAATTTAGTCCGCCGCTTGAACAGCTGGCGTATCCGGTGCAATATCCGGGCGAATGTCTGTATCCCGGTGTGTATGCCCAGCCATGGCCGGAGCTGGTGCGCCAATTGCGCGCCTGTGCTTCAGTCAGCGCCTATCGGGCCGCACCGATTGATTGTTTTCCTCCTGCGAAATCTGACTTATGAAAATCATCCATACCATTGCCGAGCTGCGCGAGTGGCGTAAAACCGTGGGCACCGTGGCCTTTGTGCCGACCATGGGCAATTTGCATGCGGGGCATATGGCGCTGATCCAGGAAGCACGCCGTCAGGCGGCGCATACCGTGGTCAGTATCTTTGTTAATCGCCTGCAATTTGGTCAGGGCGAAGATTTTGAACGCTACCCGCGCACGCTGGAGGCCGATGCTGCGCTGATCACCGTCAATGGCGGGGTGGACGTGATTTTCGCGCCGGATGAAAAAGAGCTGTACCCGAATGTGATTCAGCAATATCAGGTGAACCCGCCAGCGATTGCCGACGAGCTGTGTGGCGCCTTCCGCCCCGGCCATTTCCGTGGCGTGGCCACGGTGGTGAGCAAGCTCTTTAATATTGTTGAGGCCGATGTCGCCTGTTTTGGCAAAAAAGATTACCAGCAGCTGGCAGTGATTCAGGGCATGGTGAATGACCTGAATATGCCGATTCGGATTGTGCCGGTGGATACGGGCCGCGCCGAAGACGGGCTGGCGCTGTCATCGCGCAATGGCTATTTGAATGAAGCCCAGCGCGCCGAAGCACCGCGGTTGTATTACCACCTCTGCCGGATGAAGCGGGCGATTGAGGCGGGCGAGCGCGATTATTCCAAGCTGGCCATCGAAACCGTGGCCGATCTGCGCGTGCGCGGCTGGCATGAGATTGATTACGTGGAAACCCGCAACGCGATTAGTCTCAAGCCCGCGGCCGCCGGGGATAAACAGCTGGTGATTCTGATCGCTGCTCGCCTTGGCACCACGCGCCTGATCGACAATATCGAAGTGCAGCTGGGCTAAGCGGTCGCGCTGAGTCTCTACGCCTTGGTTGGCGCAAGTTGCGGTAATGGCTTCGTGCCGTTGATCGATTGCAACGGAGTCATTCGCAGCCAATCCATTTATCGCTGAGTCAGCTGCCGTACTTTCCGTCAGCCGCGGACAGCATTAAACCAGCATCAAACCAAACAGACCGCCATGGCGGTCTGTTTTGCTCTGGGGTATGGCTAGCTAAGCCTTGGTTTGGATAGTGTTAGGGCTGGTACTGGCAGGGGTATCGCTACTGGCGCGAGGCAAGCTCACGGTATCGCCGGCCGGGATGCCTTCGCTGCGCCAGCGGGTAAATTCATCTTTGATGGTTTGGAAGGTTTGCTCGCTAATCTCGGGCAGCGTACCGCCCAGCGCCTGCTTGGCGGCGGCAAAGCCATCGGCGACAGCGGCTTCGATTTTATCCAGCTGGGCTGGATCATCACCTATCGCAAATTTGGCAAAGCTTAAAATCCGCTCGGCCACTTTGCGCACTCCGAATTCGCCATCTTCACCAATCGCCGCCTTGGCCGCATCGATGGTGCCCTGATCCACTTGCAGGCGCTGCTGGCCGCTGGCCACCAGATTCATCTGCAAGCCTTGCTGCTCGACCAGCGGGCGAATTAGATTGAGCATTTCATCCACTTTGCGTGCCGATTCGGTGAGCAGGGTTTCCAAATCGGGCGGCACAATACGTGGGTTTTTCGGATTACTGTAGGTGAGCGGTGCGCTGGGGCTTTCGCCGCGGAGGTCGACTTTTTCCTGTGGCGTGGTGGCGCTGGCCACCCGGACATTGACCCGCCCACGTTCGATCTGGGCGGCACTGGTATTCAAGCTAAGCGGGGATATTGAGGAAGCCATGATCCACTCCGGCAAACAGCAGCACTTGTATTATCAATAGCTTGGACGCACCCGGGGCGGCTGGGTGCCCGCTGGGCTGATCAGCGGCAGCATGGCTTGCCCAATAAGGTGAACGATCGTACACTTTGGTTTTTGGCCGCGGAGGCGGGTGTGCGCAAAATTATTCATATCGACTGCGATTGCTTTTACGCGGCGGTGGAAATGCGCGACCGGCCCGAATTACGCAGCCAGCCGATTGCGATTGGCGGTGCGCCCGATCAGCGCGGGGTGATCTCCACCTGCAATTATCCTGCCCGCCGCTTTGGTGTGCATTCGGCCATGCCGACCCGCACGGCTTTGCGGTTGTGCCCGCAGCTGGTGCTGCTGCCGCACGATTTTGCCCGCTATAAGGCCGCCTCACAGCAGGTGCAGGCGATTTTTCGTGACTACACCGAGCGCATTGAGCCGCTGTCGCTGGATGAGGCCTATCTTGATGTCACCGGGCTCAGTCATTGTCAGGGCAGCGCCACGTTGATGGCGCAGGAAATCCGCGCGCGGATCGAGGCTGAAGTGGGCATCACCGCCAGCGCCGGGATCGCGCCGAATAAACTCTTGGCCAAAATCGCCAGTGATTGGCGCAAGCCCAATGGCCAGTTTGTGATCACGCCCGAGGATGTCGCCGACTTTATGCCCAGCTTGCCGGTGGGCAAGCTATGGGGCATTGGCAAGGTCACCGCCGCGCGCTTAAGCCAGCTGGGGCTCAATACCTGTGCCGATGTGCAGGCCTGGCCGCAGGCCGAGCTGGTGCGGGTGCTGGGGCGGCTGGGCGAGGCGCTGTACTGGCAAGCGCGCGGGCAGGATGAGCGGCCGGTGGCGGTGCGTGAACAGCGCAAATCATTGTCAGTGGAGCACACCTACGCGCAGGATTTGCCTGATCTGGCCGCGTGTTTGGCGCAAATACCTACCCTGTATGCTGATTTTAGCCAGCGCCAGAGCCGCGCACAGGCCGATACCCCCCATAAAGCCTTTGTGAAAATCAAATTTCACGACTTCACCCAAACCACCATGGAATGCATCCAGCCGCAGCCCACACCAGCACTGTACGCGCAATTGCTGCAGCAAGCCTGGACACGCGGCGCCAAGCCCGTGCGTTTGCTGGGCTTGGGTGTGCGCTATGCCGAGCGCGAAGTGCCGCAGGGCTATACTCTGCCGCTGTGGCCGGAGCTTTTGAGCTAGCACCGGCCGCGCAAGGGCGAATTTGACACTGCTGTTGCAGTGCACTACCACACTCTGTATGGGGTCTTTCTGACGAACGCCGTCAAACTGCAAGGTGGGAGTGAATTCATGTTGGCTCGACTTAGCCTGCGGCGCTTTCTGGCGCTGATTTTGACCTTGTCGCTGGTGCTGGTGTTGGTGCTCAGCGGCATGGCTTATCGCACATTGCATAGCACGGCGGCTGCCGCTGATCGGATGGGCTTGGGCAAGGATGTGGTCGCCGATATTTTGCCGCCACCGCTGTATGTGGTGGAGGCCATGCTGGTCAGTCATCAGCTGGTGCGTGCGCCCGCCGCCGAGCGTAATGCGCTGCTGGCGACCTTGCAGCGGCTAGAGGGCGAATACCAGACGCGCAACCGCTATTGGGCTGAGCAGGAAGGCTTTAATCCCACTTTGCGTAATGCGTTGCTCGGGGCGCCGAAAACGGCGGGCGAGCAATTCTGGCAACTGCAGCACAGCCAGCTTTGGCCTGTCGCCAAAGCCGGTGATGAAGCGGCGATGTTGGCCGCGCTGGCGCGGCTGGAAAACATTTACGATCAGCATCGGCGCGGTATTGATGCGGTGGTGAAGCAGGGTAATGAGTTTGCCAGCGAAACGGCCAGCCAGCTGCGTGCAGCGGTGCAGACTGCCGATCAGGTGTTGCTGGGTCTGGGCCTCGTGGGCTTACTCTTGATGACGGGCTTGCTGTGGTTGCTGTATGGCGAAATGTTGCAGCGTTTGGGCGGCGATCCTTTGCAGGCCAAAGGTCTGGCGCAGCAATTGGCGCAAGGCGAATTGCTCCCCGCGCCACCGGCCTTGCGCGGGCAGGATCAGCATAGTGTGCTGGCCAGCTTGGTCGTGTTGCAACAGCAGCTTACGACCCAAATGCGGCTGCTATTTCGGCTGGCGCAGGGCGTACGGCAGGCCGCGAGCGAGATGACGCAAGCTGGGGATGGCATTCTGGCCGCTAGCGAGGCCCGCCAGCAGCGCGCCAATACCGTCACCGCCGTAACCGAGCAGCTGAATGATAATTCGCTGCAGGTCGAGCTGTTGTCGGTGCAGATACTGCAGCAGGTGGAAGCCACCGCCGGCCAGGCGGCGCAGGGCTTGCAGGCGGTGATGAGCTGCGAAGCTGAAATGCAAAGTATTGCCGGGCAGGCCACTGCGGCCAGCGATAAAGTGGTGCAGCTGGCTGCTGCTGGGCAGCAAATTCACGCCATTACCGGCACGATTAGCGAAATTTCCGAGCAGACTAATCTGCTTGCGCTCAATGCCGCGATTGAGGCCGCCCGTGCGGGCGAGCAAGGGCGTGGTTTTGCCGTGGTGGCCGACGAAGTGCGCAAACTCGCCCAGCGTACTGGCGAAGCTACCCACGAAATCAATCTGATTATTCAGGGGCTGGCCAAGCTGATCGAGGCCAATCAGCAAGCCATGGGCCAGATTATGGCCAGCACCCAAACTGGCTTGGCGCAAATGGCGCAGACCACCGAGCGTATTCAGGCTATTAGCGGCAGCGCCGAGCAGACTAGCGCTTCCACCCGGCAAATTGCCGCCGAAATCGCGGCGCAGCTGGCCAGTGTGGATGAGCAGCGGCAAGCGTTGGAAGGCTTGTTTGCGATACTGGCCGATGGTATGGAGCGGGTGAGCACGATGCGCTGCATCGGGCAGGATCTCAGTAGCCTAGGTGGTGAGCTGCAGCAGGGTATTGAGCGCTATCGCTTTGAGCACTGAGCCTACAGCGAGATACCCCGTTCCTTCTGTAGATAAAACTGCCGAAAGCCCAGCACCACCAGGCTGGCAAGCGCCACGCCGGCCACTAGATCCGTGAAGTAGTGTACGCCCAGTACCAATCGGGCCAGGCAGCTGGCCAAAACCCAGGTCACCGCCAGGCTCCACCACAGCGCTTGTTTGGCGGGGCGATGCCGGCTGGCAATGCTGGCCAGCACGGCGGCCAAGGTGCAGGCGGCCATGGCGTGCCCGCTGGGGAGCGAATAGCCACTGGCCTGCGCTAGTAGCGGCCCCCATTCTGGCCGGGGGCGGGCCAGCCACAGCTTGGCCAGCTGATTGCTGGCGCCGCAGGCCACCAGCGCCGCCAGCAAACCCCACGCCGCTGGCCGATCACGCCAATGGCGGATTAAGCCCAGCGCGGCCGCTGCGCCCAGTGCGGCCACACCCCAGCCACTACCCAAGGCTTGCAAGCCGCGCGCCGCGCTAATCGTTACGGCGTGACCGCCATAGAGGGCTTGGCCGACGGCCGCATCCAGCCATGCCAATTGCGGGTAAAAAGCAATCAAGGCTAGAAACAGCAGCGCGCAAGCGCTGGCTGGGATGAGCGGAAAAGGGTGTTTGGGCATGATGATTCTCCTGAGCGCGCCAGCTTAATGGCTGCGGCTCAGCTTGGCGCGGACATATTCACATCCGCGCCGCGGCAGGCGATGGCTCAGGCCTGAAGAATAAACACCGTTGGCCGCTTATTCAGTTGCGGCTCGGGGCGTTTTTTCCAGCTGGCGATATCCAGTGTGAGGATCTCCTGGCTGGGCAAGGTGAGATCGCAGGCCACGGTGAGCCGGGTGCCGGGCTTGAGGGTATCGCGCAGCGCGCTAAAGAGCGCCGGATTGCGATAGGGCGTTTCGATGAAAAGCTCGGCTTGGCCTTCTTTGGCGGAAATGGTTTCCAGCTGGCGGATGGTTTGCAGGCGCTGGCCGGCATCGGCCGGCAAATAGCCGTTGAAGCGAAATTTCTGCCCATTGGCGCCCGAGCCCATCAGCGCCAGTAGTAAGGATGATGGCCCGACCAGTGGCATCACGCGAACACCGCGTTGATGCGCCAATTGCACCAGGCGCGCGCCCGGGTCGGCCACGCCGGGGCAGCCTGCTTCGGAGAGTAGACCCACATCGTGGCCATCGAGCAGCGGTTGCAGGAGGGCGCTGACTTCCTGTGGCTTGGTGTGCTCCGAGAGCTCGGCCATGCTCAGGCTGCGTAATTCATGCGGAGTGCCAAATAGCTTCAGATGCGCGCGGGTGGTTTTGGCGTTTTCCACCACAAAATGCGTCAGCGTACGGGCGATGTGGATTACCTCGGGCGGCAAAATGTGCTCAAGGGTGTCGCCGCCCAGCGGTACAGGAATTAAATAAAGGGTGCCGGCCATGATGGTTTCGCTTGGCTGTCGGGTATTGCTCTGCGGGCATTGATTCATATTGCTTGCAGAGCAATACCCTGGGGGTTAAAGAAGGGCGAACTGCTCGGCGTTCAGCATGCTCACCAGCTCGATCAGCGGCAGGCCGATGATGGCGGCCGGATCGCGGCCTTCGATGCTGGCAATCATCACCACGCCCAGGCCTTCGGTTTTGGCGCTGCCGGCGCAGTTGTACGGCTGTTCGCGCTGTAAATAACTTTCAATCTGCGCGTCGGTATAATTGCGCATGGTGACGCGAGTGATGTCGACCACGCTCTGGGTTTGGCCTGTGGCGGTGTTATGCAGGGCCAAGGCCGTATGAAAATCAATGCTTTGCCCACGCATGGCTTGCAATTGCGCCACGGCCCGCGCGTGCGTGCCGGGCTTGCCCAGTTGCTCGCCATTCAGTAGCGCCACTTGGTCAGAGCCGATAATCAGGCTGGCGGGAAAGCGTGCTGCCAGGGCTTGTGCTTTGGCAATCGCCAGCCGCTCGCTGGTTTGGGCGGCGGTTTCGCCGGACAGCGGGGTTTCATCCACTTCGGGTGCGGCCACCTCAAAGGGTACGCCCAAACGGCTGAGTAACTCCTTGCGGTAGACCGAGGTCGAGGCCAGAACCAGCCGGGGCGCAGGATGGGCTTGTTTTTGCATAAGAAATGTTCACCTTTTGCGGTCGACGCGCAATTGACACGGGTAGGTGCGCATTATATCATGCGCGGTTTCCGGTTCTACGCGGCAGCCAAGATGACTGTGATTCATAGCGCGGAATTTGCGCAAGAAGCTAAAGAACTCAAGGGTTCGATACCACTTGCCCAGCTTTCCCGCCTTCACGATCAGCTGGCCGATACGTCAGGTGAAGTGCACTGGCATATCGAAGGCGGCGTGGATCGATTGCAACGCTTGTGGCTTTATTTGGAAGTAACAGGTGATTTGCAGTTGGTCTGCCAACGCTGTCTGACCGGGGTGCCGTGGCCGCTGCATAGCGAGACCGTACTGACTCAGTTTACTAGCGAGGCGGACATCGACGAGGCGGAAGCCATCGATGAAGACCTAGAAGGTATGCTGATTGATCCAGCGCTGGATATTGAGGCGTTGGTCGAAGACGAAATCTTGCTGGCCTTGCCGATTGCGCCCACGCATACGCAATGCAGTGACAAAGACGCGCTGGCCAAATTGGCGAGCGATAAACCGAATCCGTTTGCAGTCCTGGCTCAGTTGAAAACCAGGAAAGCGGAATGACAACTGAGTATTAAGGAGTATTAACATGGCCGTTCAACAGAATAAAAAATCACCTTCTAAACGTGGTATGCACCGCGCTCACGACTTCCTGTCAGCTCCAGCTGTATCTGTTGATCCAGCAACTGGCGAAGTTCATCGCCCACACCACATTTCTCCAAACGGCTTCTACAAAGGCCGTCGCGTAATCAAGGCTAAAGGCGAGTAATTCGCGGCTTTGATTGCCTCTCTAAGCTTTGCTTAGCCTAGCGGCGCAAGTGAGACCTCTCGCTTGCGCCGTTCGTCGTTTTACAAGCACAAGCGAGTACACTGGTGCGCCCATGTCATGATGAGGCAGCCAGTCCAGCCTGAGTTTTTCCGTGTGAAAAGTCTCGGCGCTGGTTTTTCTTGGTATTTTCCGGTCGGGCGTAGCGTCAGGCTGGGTGGGATTTCAGATGGACATTACCGTTGCAGTAGATGCCATGGGTGGCGATCACGGAACGCATGTTACCGTGCCGGCCGCCTTGCGTTTTTTGCGCGATAACCCCGATGTGAATATCGTGTTGGTGGGCCTGCCGGATGCGCTGGCCGCCGAGCTGATCGCGCACAAGGTCGAAGTGGGGCCGCGCCTGCGCATTCATCCGGCATCCGAAGTCGTGGCGATGGATGAATCGCCGCAGCTAGCCATGAAAAACAAAAAAGACTCGTCGATGCGCGTGGCGATCAATCTGGTGAAATCGGGTGAAGCCAATGCGTGCGTGTCCGCCGGCAATACCGGCGCCTTGATGGCCACGGCGCGTTTTGTGCTCAAGACCATTCCGGGGATTGATCGTCCGGCGATTGCCAGCCTGATGCCGACCATGAAAGGCAGCGAAACGCTGATGCTGGATCTGGGCGCGAATGTCGATTCGTCGCCAGAGCAGCTGACGCAGTTTGCGATCATGGGCTCGGCCATGTATGGCGCGATCAAGCAAAGCGCTAGCCCAACGGTGGGCCTCTTGAATGTTGGCTCGGAAGACATCAAGGGCAATGAAGTGGTGAAGGCCGCCACCGAGCTATTGCGACAAACCCGGTTGAATTTCGCCGGTTATGTTGAAGGCAATGACATCTACAAGGGTACCGTGGATGTGGTGGCCTGTGATGGCTTTACCGGCAATATCACGCTCAAGGCTTCTGAAGGCGTGGCGCAAATGTTCAGTACCTACCTGAAAGCCGAATTTAGCCGCAGCTGGCTCAGCAAGCTGATGGCCATGGTGGCCATGCCGGTATTGAAAGGATTTAAACGCAAGCTCGATCCGCGTCGCTACAACGGTGCGTCATTTCTGGGCTTGCGCGGCATCGTGGTGAAAAGCCACGGCGGTGCCGATTCAGTGGCATTTTACTGGGCGCTGGCTCAGGCCGTTGAGGAAGCCCGCGCCGGTCTGATTCAGCGTATTACCGATCAGGTGCAGCAAGAGCTGCAGCACCTTCAAGCCGCAGATGCGGCTGTTCCGAACGCATAAAGCCAAGGGGGCGTTGTGATTTATTCCCGCATAGCCGGCACGGGCTCGTACCTGCCAGAACGCATCCTCACCAACCACGAGCTGGCGCAGTCGGTGGACACTAGCGATGAGTGGATTGTGAGCCGGACCGGGATTTCGGCCCGCCATATCGCAGCGGATGATCAGTTAACTTCCGACCTGGCCCTGATCGCCGTGGAGCGGGCCATCGAAAGTGCTGGCATCGCACGGGAAGACATCGATCTGCTGATCGTGGCCACCACCACCCCGGATAATATTTTCCCATCGACGGCATGTCTCTTGCAGGACAAGCTCGGTCTGCACGGCTTTCCGGCCTTTGATGTGCAGGCGGTCTGCGCGGGGTTTGCCTATGCCCTGACCACGGCCAATGCCATGATCAAAAGCGGTGCGGCCAAATGCGCGGTGGTCGTGGGGGCCGAGAAGCTCTCCAACCTGATTAATTGGCAAGATCGCGCTACCTGCATTTTGTTTGGCGATGGTGCGGGCGCGGTGGTGCTCACGGCGTCTGCTGAGCCTGGCATTCTGGCGACCAAGCTGCACGCCGATGGCCGCTATAACGGCATCCTGAAAACCGCGGCGCGCCCGAAACAAGGCGTGCTCGACGGTGAGCCGTGGATCTATATGGAAGGCAATGCCGTCTTCAAATTCGCCGTGCGGGCGCTGGCCGATGTGGCCGAGGCTACGCTGGCTGAGGCGGGCTTGCAGAAAAGCGATATCGACTGGCTGGTGCCGCACCAAGCCAATGTGCGCATTATCGAATCCACTGCCAAGCATCTGGGCATGAGCATGGACAATGTGATTGTTACGCTGGCTCAGCAAGGTAATACCTCGGCGGCTTCGATTCCGCTGGCGCTGGATCATGGTATCCGCACTGGCAAAATCCAGCGCGGCCAAACCCTGTTAATGGAAGGGATTGGCGGCGGGTTTGCCTGGGGCGCTATTCTGGCCAAGTACTAAATCCAACGGCGCCATCAGCGCCGTTTTTATTGGGTTTCAAACAATTGTTTTAGGGTGGGTTAGCCCGCCACAACCAAGGAGTGAGCGATGTCATTGGCTTTTGTTTTTCCGGGTCAGGGTTCGCAAGCTGTCGGCATGATGGCCGGCTGGGCAGAAATGCCGATTGTGAAAGCCACATTTGATGAAGCTTCCAGCGTGCTGGGGCAAGATTTGTGGGCCATGGTGAGCGACGGTCCGGCCGAGGCGCTGAACGCTACTGTGAATACCCAGCCGGTGATGTTGGCCGCAGGTGTGGCCGCATGGCGTGCCTATCAGGCCCGTGGTGGCGCACAGCCCGCCGTCCTGGCCGGGCATAGCCTGGGCGAATACAGTGCGCTGGTGGCGGCCGAAGTCCTGAGTTTTGGCGACGCGCTGGAGCTGGTGCGCCTGCGGGCCGAAGCCATGCAGGAAGCCGTGCCAGCGGGTACCGGCGCGATGGCGGCGATTTTGAATCTGGCCGACGCCGACATCATTGCCGCATGTGCGGAAAGCGCGCAGGGCGAAGTAGTGCAGGCGGTGAATTTCAATTCACCTGGCCAAGTGGTGATTGCGGGCCATAAAGCGGCGGTCGAGCGGGCCTGCGAGGCGTGTAAAGCCCGCGGTGCTAAACGTGCGCTGCTGTTGCCTGTATCGGTGCCTTCGCATTGTGATCTGATGCGCCCAGCTGCAGCGAAACTGGCAGCAAAATTGGCCACCATCGAGTTGCATGCGCCGGTGATTCCGGTGTTGCACAACGCGGATGTGGCGAGCTACAGCAATCCGGAGCAGATTCGTGATGCGCTGGTGCGTCAGCTGTATCAGCCGGTGCGCTGGGTCGAAACGGTGCAGAAAATGGTCGCCGACGGCGTTGATCTGGTGGCAGAATGCGGCCCGGGTAAAGTACTGGTGGGCCTGAATAAACGGATCGCTCCAGAGCTTAACTCGGTCGCCTTGGTGGATGGTGCTGCGCTGGACGCTTTGCTGAGCGCTGAATAATACTTAGGGTATTGCTCTGTATGGATTGAAATAATTGGTCTGTAGAGTAATGCCCCCAATAGGGAGTTAAAGATGAGTTTGCAAGGTAAAGTGGCGCTGGTGACGGGCGCCTCACGCGGGATTGGCCAAGCCATTGCGCTGGAACTGGCCCGGATGGGCGCCATTGTGGTGGGTACGGCCACCAGCGATAGTGGCGCAGAAGCCATCAGCGCCTACCTGAAAGAAGCCGGCGCGACCGGCGCGGGTAAACGCCTGAATGTGACCGAAGAAGGTGCCTGTGACGCCATCGTGGCCGACATCGAGAAAGAATTCGGGGCGATTGCGATCTTGGTCAATAACGCCGGGATTACCCGTGATAACCTCTTGATGCGCATGAAAGACGAAGAGTGGGATGCCATCATGGATACCAATCTGAAGCCGGTGTACAAATTATCCAAAGCTGTGATGCGCAATATGATGAAAGCGCGCTGGGGCCGGATTATCAATATCGCTTCAGTCGTTGGTGCAACCGGGAATGCTGGGCAAACCAACTATTCGGCAGCCAAAGCTGCGCTGTTTGGCTTTACCAAATCACTGGCTAAAGAAATCGGTAGCCGTGGTGTGACAGTGAATGCAGTGGCGCCAGGCTTTATCGACACCGACATGACCCGTGGTCTGCCGGACGAGCAAAAAGCGCATCTGATTGCCAATATTGCGCTGGGTCGCTTGGGCGACGCGCAAGACATCGCCGATGCCGTGGGCTTCTTGGCCTCGGACAAGGCAGCGTACATCACCGGCAACACCATTCACGTAAATGGTGGGATGTTTATGAATTAATCGGTTAGAATCGCCTCCGTTTGCGGTTTAAGCCGATGAAGTGCAACTAAAATAACCGCAACTGCGGTAGCACGTTTGCCGGAAAACAGGTAAATTTGCGACTTATTGCACCTTGTAACTGTTTGCAGCGCCAAATTTTTGGTAGAATGCGAACGCATTTTTCTGAATTAAGCTAATTAAGGCTTGGGAACTAAATCCATGGAAAACATCGAACAGCGCGTGAAGAAGATTGTTGCTGAGCAACTGGGCGTGCCTGAAACTGACGTTAAGATTGATTCTTCATTCGTAAACGACCTCGGCGCCGACTCACTCGACACCGTTGAACTCGTTATGGCCCTCGAAGAAGAGTTCGAGTGCGAGATCCCTGACGAGGACGCTGAGAAAATCACTACTGTTCAACAAGCCGTTGACTACGTTAACGCCCACCTGAACAAGTAATCTCGGTGATTCCAGACCTCCGCTATGGTTAGCCGTAGCGGGGGTTTTATTTTATCTGGCGCAGAAACAGCTGTTTGAACCGGCCTAGGCTGGCGCGACCAGCATTCTGTGTTAGCCGGCAAGCCCGGCAAACCTAAGCGGAGTACCCCCACGTGTCTAAACGCAGAGTAGTTGTTACCGGTTTGGGTCAAGTGTCCCCCGTCGGCAATGATGTTGCTACGGGTTGGGCCAACCTGCTGGCCGGCAAATCCGGCATCGGCATGATCACTCGTTTTGATGCGAGCGATCTGGCGTGTCAGATCGCTGGTGAAGTGAAAGATTTCGATATTGGTCAGTACATCAGCCCGAAAGATGCACGTCGCATGGACGTGTTTATTCATTACGGTATCGCTGCTGCCTTGCAGGCCGTGGCCGACGCGGGCTTGGATGACGTGGCCAATCTGGACAAAACCCGGGTCGGTGTCAATATCGGTTCCGGCATTGGTGGTCTGCCCCTGATTGAAAACACAGGCGTGGACGTTGTGCACGGCGGCCCGCGTAAAATTGGCCCGTTCTTTATTCCCGGCTCGCTGGTGAATCTGATTGCCGGCCACGTGTCGATCATCAAAGGCTATCAAGGCCCGAGCTACGGTATCGTTTCGGCGTGTACCACCGGCGCGCATTGTATCGGTGATTCAATGCGGATGATCCAGTACGGTGATGCTGACGTGATGGTGGCCGGTGGTGCGGAAGGCGCGATCTCTAAGCTGGGGATCGGTGGTTTCGCCGCCATGAAAGCGCTGTCAACGCGCAACGATGATCCGGCAACGGCATCACGTCCATGGGATAAAGGCCGCGATGGTTTCGTGATGGGCGAGGGTGCCGGCGTATTGGTGCTGGAAGAATACGAGCACGCGAAAAAACGTGGCGCGAAAATTTATGCCGAGCTGGTTGGCTTTGGTATGAGCTCGGATGCGCACCACATTACCGCACCGAATGCGGATGGCCCGGCGCGTGGCGTACAAAACGCCCTGCGTGATGCTGGCCTGAACGCCACCGATGTGGATTATGTGAATGCACACGGCACTTCAACGCCACTGGGTGACGCGAACGAAACCAATGCGCTGAAGATTGCGCTGGGTGATCACGCCAAAAACGTGGTGGTGAACTCTACCAAATCCATGACTGGCCACTTGTTGGGCGGGGCAGGCGGTGTTGAGGCGCTGTATTCGATCCTGGCCTTGCATCACCAGGTATCGCCACCCACCATCAATATCTTCGAGCAAGACCTTGAAGCCGGTTGCGATCTGGACTATTGCGCCAATACCGCCCGCGAGATGAAGATTGATGTCGCTATCTCGAATAGCTTTGGTTTTGGTGGTACCAACGGTACGCTGGTGTTCCGCAAAATCTGATTCCCGCATCAGCTTGGTATCATTGCCAATAAGCCGCTCATTTTGAGCGGCTTTTTTATTGCCCTGCCGTTCAGCCTATGGTCGAATACCATTGGTCGGTTAGTGCGTGCAATACATGCAAGTTGCAATCTGGATTCCTTACAATCTTGGCGCACTCAAAAAATGACAAGAAAATCAGCGAAACGGGCTACAACACAAAATACGGGGCTATCCCATCCTCGTTTCGCTGCGCAAAAAATGGATAGGTATGGATAGGAATGAACTCTTAACCGCGACGCGCGCGGCCTTTTTACGCGCCTACGGTTTACTCTTGCCCGATATGCTGACGCAAACGGCCGATGCGCTGTTTATCAAAGCGGATCGCGCCACCAGTTTGAGCGAGCAGCGCAAAATGCTGGATGCCCGCGCCGCAGTGATGACGCGTGAGGTGGGATGGAAAACCGAGCTGGCCGATGGGCTGGAGCAATTGCTGAACCGCAGTTTTCAAACGGCCTACAGCACTTTCCGACCATCCTTTAGCGCCTCGTTTGCCAGTGCCAGTTTGTCGCTGGTGGATGCGGGCGAATTTGATGGTGAGCTCAAAATCGATGAACTCACCACTCGCCTGCGCAACGCGGCCGAAGAGCAGCTGCGCGATCTGAATATCCGCATGGCCATCCTGTTTGGGCAGGATGACATCAATGAGCGTGAAAACCCGTTCCGCCCCTATTTATTATCCCGCTCGCTCACTCGCGCGCTGGAGCAATTACACATTGAGCCCGAATTACAAGAGCCGCTGTGCGATACCATCGCCGAGCAGCTGCTAAAGCATGTAGCAGAACTTTACGCCGGGCTCAATGAGCTGCTGGCCGCGCATGGTATTGCCGCACAGCTGCAACTCAAAGTGCGCCAGCTACCCGATCCGCAGCAGATGCGGCATATGACGAATGCCGATCTGCAGGCTGATGCTGCTCCGCGGCTTGATCATGGTACCGAAGTTGATACCAGCCAAGCCAATGGCTTTGCCAGTGGGCCTGTTTCGCAAATGGATGGCAGCTATTTGCCACCCAACGAATCGGCACCGGTGCAAACCGGTGCTTGGGCCAGTGCCCGGCTGGAGCAATGGTCGGACATGATGCGCCAGCATGCCCTGTATCCGCATGAAGAGCCGGCCTATTCACCAGGCCAAGATCTGGCGGCGCAAGCTGGCCGGGTGGTGGCGGGCTGGTTGGGCTCGGTGCGACAAATCGGTAGTTCGATTCGGCAGCTGCTGGCAGGCAATATGCCAATGCAGCAAGGCCGGCAGGTAGTCAGTGCCACGCTGGATTCGGCAATTAGCCAGCTGCGGCATGGTCAAGCCGAAGAGGCGCCACTGGATGCGCAGGGTCAGGTGCGCAATCTGATTCTGGAACAACGCACTGAGCTCACCGAAGCCACCCAAGACATCAATGAGCAGATGATTATTGATGTGGTGGGGATGCTGTTTGAGTTTATTTTGCGCGACAGCCAAGTGCCGGCCGAAATCCGTGCGCAGCTGGGACGTTTGCAATGGTTGGTGCTGAAAACGGCGCTGCAAGACCCGGCGCTGTTTTCGCAAAAACACCATCCGGCCCGCTTGCTCGTCAATCGCATTGGCTCGATTGCTCAGGGCTTGCAGCAACTCGACCCCAAGGCCGAGCGGATTACCGGCGAAATTCGTCGCATTATCGAAGCGCTGCTGGGTAATGATGATGAAAGCGTTGAGCTATTTGCGCGCATGCTGGATGAGCTCGATCTATTCATCGCCCGCGAATTGCGTGCGCTGGACGATGCCGCCCAACGCGCCAGCCAGGCCATTGAAAACGCCGAAAGCCGCACCCTGCGCTACGCCCGTATCACCGCGCAAACTGCGCAAGCGCTCGCCCCCTTTACCCTTGATGCGCTATTGCAGGATTTTCTGATCAATCTGTGGCCGTATGCGATCGAGCATGCGGAGCGCACCGATGAAGTGCAAGCATTGCGTTTTCGGATCTTTGTGCCGGAATTACTCTGGAGCATCGCGCCGAAAATCGAGCGCGAAGACCGGCAGCAATTGCTGGGCATGATTCCGCGGCTGATTAGCGTTTTGAGTGAAGGCTTAAAACTCACCCCGTGGTCGGCTGCGCAGCAGCAAAGTTTTAAAAGCTATCTAATCGATGCCCATCGCGCCGCCATTGCCGGCACTTTAAGCACCGCGCTGGAAGTGCCCTCGATGGCGCAGTTGCGCGCGCAGATGGCCGACTACATCAGCGAGCAGGCAAAAGACCCGCAAGACGCTGCGCCGAGCCAAGAGCTGGAACAGGTGAATCCGGTCTTGCTCGATCAGGCCATTGCCGAGCTGAAAGCCGAAATCGGCTTTATGGATCAGGCAGCCGAGGCCGCGCTGGCCTCGGTAGTGCAGGGCACTATTGCGGCCAACGAGCCGGAAGAGCTGAGCAACGAAGCGCTGTTTGCCCGCCTGCGGGACGGGGTGCCGCTGGAAATTAATCTAACCGGACAGCTGCGCCCCGCCCAGCTGTGCTGGATGAGCCCGAACGAAACCCGCTTGCTATTGCGCTTGGGCGATGACGCGCCGCCATCGATTCTGGGCGTGAATGTGTTTAAGCGACTGCTCAAAACGGGCCGGGCCCGCTGGCTGGAGCAAGCGCCGCTGTTCGAGCGCGCGATGGAATCACTGCTCAATACCGCCGATGCACTCGACCGGCAGGCCGCCTAAGGCGGCTGGCTAGGGCGATCGACTCGCTGGGTGAGCAATACCTGGGTGGTGTATTGCTCACAGATCCTTTTATTTTATGCTCTCGGTGGCTATACCCTTGGTTTGTGGGGTGTAGCTTAATTCGCGTAAATCATAGCCTTGGCTCACCGCGATCTGTTGCGCAGCTTGCAGATCGGCTTCGCTCAGTTGCGGGGTGCGCGCCAAGATCCACAAGTATTTACGCGAGGGCTGCCCCACCACCGCCCAGCGATAATCATTCGCCAAGCCAATCACCCAATAGTCGGCCTTGAATGGCCAGAAAAAACTCACCTCCAGCTGGGCATTTTGGCTGCCGGGCACTACGGTGGCGCGGCCGGTGGCATCGATTTCGCTGCCGTCTTCTTTGCGGCAACGATTGACCACCTTGATCGAGCCATCGGGGTTTAAGCTGTAATTGGCCGTGGTGTTGCTCATGCATTGGCGCTGAAAAAACATCGGCAGTTTGGCAATTTCATACCACTGGCCTGCGTAGCGCTCGAGTGCCAATTGCGGCACGCTGCGCACCGGCGCGGGCTCGGCGGCCCAGAGGCTTGGGGCGAGCAGGCCGGCGAAAAGGGCGAATCTGAGTGGCATCGGGCGCTCCAGAGTTAGCACAGATGATGGGAGTGTGGTGGCGAGCGGGCGCTTTCGCAAGCCCCTAGCGCATGCCTTGGGCGCAGGTTACGCTGTTGCCGCGCGGAAGATCCGTATCGTCCGCGCGCCGCTTTGCCATTACAATGCGCGCATGCACGCTGTTTACACTTCCCCTCTTGATCAGGTGCCCGATTTGCAGGCGCTGGTGGCCAGCCACCCGCAGGCGTTTCCGGCTATTTTGCAATCAGCCCGCACCCAGGGCTGGGATATTCTGCCGGCTTTACCGCAAAGCCAGCGGCTGTATGCCGCCGATGAAGGCGCGCAGCTGGTGGCCGACTTGGCAGCCTTGCCCACCGAGCCCGTGGAGCAAAGCCCGTGGCCGTTTCATGGTGGCTGGTTGCTCTATGCCGGCTATGAATTACTGGAAACCTTCGAGCCAACCGTGCCCACGCGTGAGTACGCCAGCGCCGGCGAGGCTTTTGCCGCCACGCCATTGGGCGCCTTGCTGCGTTGCCCGGCGGCGGTGTTGATCGAGCGGGAAACTCAGCGCGCCACGCTGATCGCCGAGACACCCGAACAATTAACGCAGTTGCAGGCTTTGCTCGCTAGCGCTCAGGCCTGGCAAGCAAAGCCTTTGCAGATTGCCGCAATTAGCGAAGACGCGCCCGAGGCGTTTATCTGCGGTGCCGAGCGGGCCAAGCAATATATCTATGATGGCGATGTGTTTCAGGTGAACCTCTCGCGCGGCTGGGATGTTACGCTGGCCGCCGGAGCGCCGCTGGATGTGTTTGCGCATTTGCGCGTGGCCAATCCGGCGCCGTTTTCGGCGTATTTGAATTTAGGCACGACGCAGATTGTCAGCAGCTCGCCCGAGCGGCTGGTGAGTGTGCGCGACGGCGTGGTGCAAACGCGACCTATTGCCGGCACCTTTGCCCGCTCGCCCGATCCGCAGGAAGACGCGCGGCTGAAAGAGAAACTGCTCAATACCCCGAAAGAGCGTGCCGAGCACATTATGCTGGTGGATCTGGAGCGCAATGACCTGGGGCGGATCGCCGTACCTGGCAGCGTGAAAGTCGATGAGCTGATGGCAGTCGAGACGTATGCCTTTGTACACCATATCGAATCTAATATCCGGGCTTATACCCGGGCGGGTATAACTGCGGCAGATGTTTTGCGCGCGCTGTTTCCCGGCGGCACGATTACCGGCTGCCCCAAAGTGCGCTGCATGCAGATTATTCGCGAGCTGGAAGATCGGCCACGGCTGGGTTACACCGGTTCGCTGGGCTATATCAATCGCGATGGCAGTATGGATTTGAATATTCTGATTCGTACCTTTATCCAGCGCGGCCAGCAGTTATATTTCCGCTGTGGCGCCGGCATCGTGGCGGATTCCGATCCGCAGCGGGAATTACTGGAAACCCGCCATAAAGCCCGCGGGCTATTACGCGCCCTTGGCGTCGAAGGATAAAACCATGCTGCGGCGTTTGCTCAATGGTCAGCCAGCCGAGCACATTCATCTGGCCGATCGCGGCCTGCAATATGGCGACGGCGTTTTTCGCACTATTAAAGTCGTAGCAGGCCAACCCTGCTGGTGGGCCGAGCAGATGGCCAAGCTGGCGGCCGATGCGGCTGGCCTTGGGATTGCATGTCCGCCCGCATCTTTGCTGCGCGCAGAGTTGCAGCAATTATTGGCCGAGGGCCCGCAAGACGCAACCGCGAAAATCATCCTCACCCGGGGCGAGAGCGCCCGCGGCTATGCCGCGCCCGCGGATTTAACCCCGAACCGGATTGTTCAGCTCGGCCCTTTGCCGACTTACCCAGCTGAATACGCGCAGGTCGGCGTGGCGGTGCGCAGTTGCACCACTCGCGCCAGCTGGCAGCCAGCCTTGGCTGGCATCAAACACCTGAATCGGCTTGAGAGTGTGCTGGCCCGCCGCGAATGGCAGGATCCGGCCATTTACGAAGGCTTGCTCTTTGATCGCGATGACTTGCTGATCGAAGGGGTAATGAGCAATGTGTGGGTGCTACTGGATGGCGTGCTGTGCACCCCGCGCTTAGATAGCGCCGGGGTCGCCGGCGTGGCGCGGGCGCAAAGCTGGCGCGCGGCCACTGAGCTGAGCTGGCCGGTGAGTGAGCGCCCAATTTCGCGCGCCGAGCTGGTTGGCCTGCAAGGGCTATGGCTGTGTAATTCGCTATCGGGTTTATTGCCGGTGGCAAGCTGGGATGGCCAGCCTTTGCCGCGGCCAGCGCTCACCGCTGAGTGGCAGGCGGCTCTGGCGCGTTTGCCCTAAGTACAGCCCGGCGCAGGGTGGGGCGAAGCGCCTGCCAAATTCGCGTATTATTTAATCCTAATTTTTTGCCGGAGTTGCCCCGCATGTTGCTGCGTCGTCTGTGTCTGTCTTTGCTGTGTCTGAGCGCGTTCGCGCAGGCCAATTCGACTTCACAATATTATCAGGCCGATCCAGCCAAGCTGGCGGCGCTCGAAGCGCAACGCTGCGCCAAGCTCGCGAAGGAAGATGAGCTGATTACCCGGCGTTTAACCGGTAAAGCCAATAACAAATCCTACGATATTCAGAAGATGCAGCAGCGCCAGCAGGTGGTGCGGGCCGATTTTGCGAAATATTGCCAAAAATAAGTGCTCAGTTTCGCCGGGTGTGAGCACGCTCACTGCGGGTGATCGGCTGTTTTTACCCATGTTTGCCTAAAAAATAAGCAAAAAATCGCTGTTTTGCCCAGGCGAAAGGTCTTTTTTCAGCGCTCGTACATTTTTTTACCGAAAAAAAGCTCCCTGACAGCCCTGTCAAGGAGCTACCGTTTGTCGGTCTTGCAAGCGTAAATGCGCCGGCTTGGCAAGTCGTAAAATGCTTACATCATGTAAGTGAGGCTGACTTTTCGCGCAGTTTCCGTCAGCAAAGCCAGCAATCACCAGTTTGGCTAGCAATCTTCGCCCTTGCCGTTGTCATTTACGCTCACCGCCGCCCAAGCAGCAGGTCGCTGCGCTTTCCGTTTTGCTGTCCAGACTTACAAAAAATAATTACAAGAAACTTTCTTTTGCTTTCTTGTTTATTTCTCTGATTTTGATTTTGTCTTGCTTTTTGCCGGTAGGAAAACTGGCTTTATTAGCCAATGGTAATGTTTGGCAGGGATTTTTGTTTGTATTTTCAAGGGCATGCAGGCAAAATCCGTCCGTTCGAATTTAGCGAAGGGAAGGCATGAAGCGGTTTTTGCTAGCACTGTCCACATTGTTACTGTTTGGTTGCGGGGAGATGGAACAAGCTCCGGCGCAGCGCGTATTGTCGTGGGCAGACTCGAAAGAACTCATCGTGCTGGTGCAAAACGGCCCGACGTCACTGTATGTGAACGCCGAGGGTAACTATGCCGGTCTGGAATACGACCTGATTTCCAAATTTGCCGAACGCAACGCGCTGAAAGTGCGTTTCCAGGTCAGCAGCAGCTACAGCGATATGCTGGCGCGCCTGCAGCGCCGTGAGGCGCATCTGGCCGTGGGTGGGCCACTGGATCAGGTTTCTGGTCTGATTTATGGCACGCCTTATCAGGACGTGGAAGCGCGACTGGTGTTCAGCGGTAAAACCAGCGAAGAAACCGCACTGAAAGCGATCAAGGAAGGCTTGGCGACGCTCAGCACCTTGCCGCAATATGTGCCGGCGCTGGAAAAGCTGAAGCAAACGGCACCAGCCCTGCATTGGGAAGTGGTGGGTGCGGGCGAAAGCGAAGCGCTGATCGAACAAGTGGCGCAAGGCAAGCTGGAATTCGCGCTGGTGGATTCACATGCGGCCGAAGTCGCGCAAAACTACTACCCGAATATCATGACCTCCAGCCAGATTGCCAGCCGGCAACAGCTGGCGTGGGTGATGCCGGAGCAAGATACCGAGCTGCAGGCCAAAATTAGCGAGTTTTTCCAGACGCAATTGGCCGATGGCTCGCTGCGGCGCCTGCTGGATCGTTACTACGGGCACGTAAATCGCGTGGATCAGCTCGATGCGCTGGCCTATCTGGGCCGCATTCAAAACACGCTGCCCCGCTATAAAAAATGGTTTAAAGAAGCCGAAGCCACCACCGGGCTGGATTGGCGCCTGATCGCGGCTCTGTCGTATCAAGAGTCGCACTGGAACCCTGAAGCAGTCTCGCCCACCGGCGTGCGCGGCATCATGATGCTGACCAATGAAACTGCACAGCGCATGAATGTTGATCGCACCAATGCCTATCAAAGCATTATTGGCGGCGCCAAATATATTCAGCTCTTGAAAGACACCCTGGCTGATCGCGCGCCCGAGCCTGATCGCACGTGGCTGGCGCTGGCCGCCTACAACATCGGCATGGGCCATCTGATTGATGCGCGCACGCTGGCGGTGCGCATGAAGAAAGACCCCAACAGCTGGGCGGATGTGAAATCCGTGCTGCCGCTGCTGCGCAAGCCCGAATACTTCAGCACGCTGAAATATGGCTACGCCCGCGGTGGTGAGCCGGTGATCTTTGTGGAAAGCCTGCAATCGTATTACGACATCCTCGCGCGCTTTGAAGCGCCGAGCAAAACCGTGCTGCCCGTGGTCTCGGAGACCGTGGTGGTGCTGAATCCAGAAAACCTGCCGCTGGAAATCAACAGCACGCTCAAGCCCAATCGCCCAGAGCGCTTGGCCATGGCTGGGAATGACATGCAGAGTATTGTGCGTTAAGCCAATCAATATATAGTCTAGAGGGCGATACATCCTGGGTGTATCGCCCTTTGTTTTGGCAGGTGGCGGCGAGCACGCGCTTTTGCATTACAATAGCGGCTTTGGAATTTGCCGGATTAGTCGCCATGACCGTTCGTACCCGTTTCGCGCCATCTCCTACAGGCCTGCTGCATATTGGTGGTGTGCGTACCGCTTTGTTCTCGTGGGCGTATGCCAAAAAACACGGTGGCCAGTTTGTGCTGCGGATCGAAGACACGGATCTGGAGCGCTCCACCCCTGAATCAGTCGCTGCCATTCTCGATGGCATGCACTGGGTGGGCTTGGGCTACGACGAAGGCCCGTTCTACCAAATGCAGCGCATGGAGCGCTACAAGGAAGTGATCGCGCAATTGCTCGCCAATGGCACTGCCTATTACTGCTATTGCAGCAAGGAAGAGCTGGAAGCTCAGCGTGCTGCAGCGGAAGCCAAAGGCGAAAAGCCCCGTTACGATCGCACTTGGCGCCCAGAGGATGGCAAAACGCTGCCCGCTATCCCTGCCGACATCAAACCTGTAGTGCGTTTCAAAACGCCCATCGGTGGCTCGGTGGTGTGGGAAGACCAAGTGAAAGGCCGCATCGAGATCAGCCACGACGAGCTGGATGATCTGATTATCGCCCGCCCGGACGGCACGCCCACCTATAACTTCTGTGTGGTGGTGGACGACGCCGATATGCGCATCAGCCATGTGATTCGTGGCGACGACCACGTCAACAACACCCCGCGCCAGATCGTGATCTATGAAGCGATGGGGGCCGCAGTGCCGGTATTTGCCCATCTGCCAATGATTCATAACGATCAGGGCGTGAAGCTCTCAAAACGTCGGGATGCCGTGTCGGTGGTGGATTACGACAGCCAGGGTATCTTGCCCGAAGCGCTGCTCAATTATCTGGCTCGCCTGGGCTGGGGGCACGGCGACGATGAAGTCTTCTCGATGGCGCAGTTTGTGGAGTGGTTTGATCTGCAAGACGTGAGCGGCAGCCCTAGCCGGATGGACCGTGACAAGCTGCTGTGGATCAACGCGCAATACATCAAAGCCGCCGATCCAGCCAAACTGGCCGCGCGCGTGGCCGGTTTTCTGGCCGATAAGGGCATCGCCACCGAGGTCGGCCCAGCGCTGGCCGAGGTATGTGCGCTACTGAAAGATCGCAGCCAAACCTTGGTTGAGATGGCCGAGCAAGCCGTGTATTTCTATCAGGCCTTAACGCCCACTGCCGAGATCGTGGAAAAACACCTCGACCCGGAGTCGGAAGAGCGCCTGAAGGTATTTGCCGCTGAAGCTGCGCAACTGGCAAGCTGGGATGCGGCGACGCTGGGGGCGTTTATCAAAGACTTCGTCAAAGCCCAAGGCGTGAAAATGCCGCAAGTAGGTATGCCACTGCGCGCCAAAGTGTGCGGCATTACCAACACGCCATCGGTGGATGCGGTACTAGCGCTGATTGGTCGCGACGAAGTGTTGCGCCGTCTGGCTGCCTAAACGGCTGCTCACCTTGGTGTGAGCATTAGCAGAACTCAGGGCAGCAGGCGCCAGACGCGGCTGCCCTTTTTTACGGGTAAGCACAGATGCGGACAGCTTTGCTGGTGATTGATTTTCAAACCGGGCTGATTGAATCAAGCCCACCGGCCACCTGCGGAGCCGCAACGCTGGCGCAAATCAATGCCACCATCGCGCTGGCGCGACAGCGGCAGCTGCCGGTGATCTTTATCCAGCACCATGAACCCGACTTGCCGCAGGGCTCACCTGAATGGGCGCTGCATCCGGGGCTGGTGCGGCTGCCGACGGATAGCGTGATCGCTAAAAGCTCGGCCGATAGTTTTCTGGACACCACCTTGCAAGCCACGCTGGCCGCTGAACAGATCGAGGCCTTGTGGATCACGGGGTATGCCTCGGATTTCTGCGTGGATACGACCGTTCGGCGCGCTGCCTCCCTGGGGTATCTGGTAACGGTGGTGAGTGATGCGCATACCAGCAAAGATCGCCCGCATGCCGGCGGGGCGCAACTGGTGGCGCACCTGAACTGGCTATGGGCCAATCTGGCCGTGGCGGGCAACCCCATTCAGGTGCTGCCGCTTGCCTACCTTCAAGCACAATCTGCTGCGGCCTAAGGCCCGGCGCAATGGCGGTTTGGCCGCCGGGAGTGAAGCATGTTTCAGATGATCAGTGCCACCTTGCAGGCACAACTGGGCCAGCTGGTGATGGTGGGCCTGCCGGGGACGACGGTCGATGCCGCCAGCGCGGCGTTGATTCGTGAGCAGCGGGTGGGCGGGTTTATTTTGTTCCGCCGCAATATCGAATCACCCCGGCAGGTGGCGGCGCTATGCCGGCAGCTACAGGAAATCAACGCCGAAGTGTCGACGATTCCGCTCTTGATCGGTATCGATCAGGAAGGCGGTATGGTGATGCGGATTGAAGAAGGCATGACTCCGCTGCCTTCGCCCATGGCCTATGCCTCGGGCTATGCCTCGCATGCGGTGCGCGGCAGCAGCCCGGCCGATTGCGAGCAGCTGCATTACTACGCGGCCGATGAGCTGCGCCAGCTGGGGATCAATATTAATTTCGCCCCCAGCCTTGATATCAACAATAACCGCCAAAACCCGGTGATTGGCGTGCGCAGCTTTGGCGAAAATGCCGCCACGGTGAGCGTGTATGGCCTGGCGGCGCTGCGCGGTATTCAGCGCGCGGGGCTGGCGGCCACCGCCAAGCATTTCCCCGGGCATGGCGATACCGCCACCGATTCGCACTATGCCTTGCCGCTGGTGCCGCATGACCGCGCGCGGCTCGAGAGCGTGGAGCTGGTGCCGTTCAAGTCGGCGATTGCGGCTGGAGTAGATGCGATTATGACGGCGCATGTGGTGTTTCCGGCGATTGAGCCCGATCCAAACACGCCGGCCACACTCTCGCGCGCGGTGCTCACCGGCCTGCTGCGCGAAGAGCTCGGTTTTGCGGGCCTGATTATTACCGATTGCCTCGAGATGGATGCAATTGGCCGCCGCCCCCAGAATCCGGCCTGGCCCGCGGGCGATGGCACGGTGCAGGGTGCGGTGCAGGCGATTGCCGCTGGGGCGGATATCGCGCTGGTGTCACACACGCTGGCGCGCCAGCAAGGCGCCGTGGCGGCCCTGACGCAGGCCGTGAAACAGGGGCTGATTGCCGTTGAGCAAGTCGAGGCCAGTGTGGCGCGAGTCTTGGCCTTGAAAGCCAAAGCCGTGGTGCAAGACTGGGCCAGCTTGCCGCGCGAGCCGCAGGCCTTGCAGCAAAGCGCCGCCTTGCAGCTGGCCGCCGAGATCCAGGCTGCTGGCGTCGAGTTTTATGGCCCGCCGTTGCAGCCGGGTGAGCCAGTGGTGCTGGTGACGGTTGAGCTGAGCCAGCGCACCGAGATTGATGAGGTGGCGCTGGGTGCTTCGGTAAGCGCGCGCGGGACTTTATTGCCCTATCTGCAGGCCGCCGGCTGGCCGGTGCATGAGATTGTGATTAGCCCACAGGTAACGGCCGAAGAGGCCGCCTATGTGCAGGCCGCGGCCGCTGCGGCGCCGCAACTGGTATTCCAAAGCTATAACGCCACCCGCTTTGCCCAGCAGGCGGCGCTGATCGCCAGCTTGCCGATGGAAAAACTCACGCTGATTGCCGGGCGCAATCCTTATGATTTGGCGCTGGCGCCCACGGCCCGCAGCCGTGGCGGGGCGTGCAGCAATCGCCCGGCAGCATTGCAGCAACTCTTGCCGCGCCTGTTGGGTATATCCGTATAGGCTATGTTGGGTATTGCTCCTAGGGCAATACCTGCCTAGGTATCGAGAGATTGCTGACGATAGCGCTCGGGTGAAAGGCCGGTGTGCTGGCGAAACATGGCAATGAAGGCCGACGGATTGCCATAGCCCAGTTGCCACGCCATATCGGCGATGCTCACGCCCTGCTTGAGTAAGGACTGCGCGGTGAGCAGGCGCAGCCGTTGGCGCCATTGGCCAAAATTCATCCCTAGCTCGCGTTGAAACAGCCGTGCCAAGGTGCGCTCGCTGGTGTGCACTTGCGCAGCCCAGGCGCTCAGCGGTTGATTATCTCCGGGCTGCGCCTGCAGGGCGCGCAAAATCGGCGCTAGCTGGCGATGCTCGCTATGGGGCAGATAGCAGCCTTGCTTGGGGGTGAGGCACAGCCGCCCGAGCAGCAGCTCGGCTTGTTGTTGATCGAGCGGGCTGCTCAGCGCTTGCACTTGGCGCTGATAAAAGTCATCAAACAGCGCCCGAACCAGCGGCGTTTGGCTCAGCAAGCACGGCTTGGCCGGCAGTCGCGCGGCCCACTCTGGGCTGACATAGGCCGAGCTGTAGGCCAGCGCCTGACTGATGTAGGCCGCATGTGGCACTTCGGCGGGCACCCACACCAGAAAATCCGCCGGCGCGACTAGGGTTTCCTGATCCAGCGTGATTTCCAGCAGACCCAGATTAATGCGATTGAGCTGCCCCCATGGGTGCCGGTGCAGCGCGTAGCCAGTGTGCGCTTCAACGGCTTCATGCCGCAGGTAGAGCGGCGCCGGGGTGGGCAGGGTGAGATCGAGCGGGGTATAGGGGCAATCCATCTTGGCGGTTTTACCATATCGGCTTGGCGGTTTTTCATTATAAACATTCAAATGGTCATTGCTAGACTGGCCGGCATATTGAATCGAGAGGAGAGTGCGCATGCCTCAATTTGCGTATCCGGTGCTGGCCGTGTTGATCTGGGCGGGCAATACCGTGGTGTCTAAGGCGGCGGCGGGCATGATTGACCCTGCGGCGATTTCGCTCTATCGCTGGTCGCTGGCCGCGCTGGTGCTGACGCCGCTGTGCTGGCGGGTGGTGTGGCGCGCGCGAGCAGCGATCTGGGCGCATGCCGGCCAATACGCCACGCTGGCGCTGCTGGGCATGGTGCTGTATCAATCGCTGGCCTATTTTGCCGCCCATGCTACTTCGGCCACCAATATGGGGGTGATTTGTGCGCTGATGCCGCTGCTGGGTTTGCTGTTGAATGCGCTGCTTTTCAGCGTGCGCCCCGGCAAGCTGGCAGTACTGGGCGTAGCGGTTTCGCTAGCTGGAGTCTTGTATTTGCTTGGACAGGGCCAGCCGGCCAGCTTATGGCAGCATGGCGTAAACCGTGGTGATGGGCTGATGTTGCTGGGTACGGCGGCCTATGCGCTGTACGGGATTTTGCTGCGGCGCTGGCAGTTGCCATTGGGGCACTGGTTTAACTTGTATGTGCAGATTCTGTTTAGCCTGCTGGCCTTGCTGCCGCTGGCGGCGACGGCCACGACGCTCAGTGTTTCACACGCTGCTGCTGGTTTGGTGTTATATGCGGGGCTGGCTTCGTCGATTCTGGCGGCCTACTGCTGGATGCAGGGCGTGGCACAATTGGGTAGCGAGCAGGCGGCGATTTACATGAATTTGCTGCCGCTGTTTACCGCGATTATGGCGATGTTTTGCTTGGGCGAGCGTCTCGCGAGCTATCACTGGTTGGGTGGGGCGGGGATTTTGTGCGGAGTGTTGCTGGTGCAATGGCCTAGCCTGCGCGGCCGGCCACTGCGCCTAAGTAAAGCCTGATGGGATAAGCCTTGAGAAGCACTTTCTCGTTTGAAGACATTACAGTTTGAAGCGGCTGATCATCTGGCCCAGCTGGCCAGCCAGATGATTTAGATCGCTAATCACTTGCCGCGCCGAGCCGATTGATTGATTGCCTTCTTCGGCCATATTGCTGATCCGCTCGGCGGCTTGGGCAATTTGTGTGGTGGCCATCGATTGCTCGCTGGTGGCTTCGGCGATGCCTTTAATGCCGGCAATCACTTCGCTCATTTGCCGCTGAATGTCTTCGATTTGCAGCGCCGCGGTTTCCGCTAGCTGCACACTATCGTTCACCGTGGTGGTGGTCAGATCCATATTGTGAGTAGCTTGCTGGGTTTGCGCGCGCATCGCGCTGATTTTCTGGCTGATCTCGACCGTGGCTTCGCTTGAGCGTTCGGCCAGCTTACGCACTTCATCGGCCACAATGGCAAAGCCGCGGCCTTGCTCACCAGCCCGCGCGGCTTCAATCGCGGCATTGAGCGCCAGCAGATTGGTTTGGTCGGCAATTTCCTTGATCACATCGATGATGCTGTTGATCTGCTGCGAATGATGCTCCAGCTCGTGCATCACGCTGGAGAGGGTAGAAACACGGCTGGAAATCTGCCCCACCTGCTGCGCGGCCTGACGCACGCGCTGAGTGGCCTGACGGGAGACGTCGCCCGTGTGCTCGATTAGTCGCTCGGCATCTTGGGAATTATCCGCAATGTGATTGATGCTAACGGTGATTTCTTCAATCGTGGCGGCGGTAGAGCTCGCTACATCGCTTTGATCGCTCGCGCCCTGGCTCAAGATTTGCGCCATTTGATCGATGCGTTGCACACCGCTGGTGAGTTTGACGGTTTCATCGCGCACGGTGCTGAACATCTGCCGCAATTGCCCCATAAAGGTGTTGACGTGGGTGGCAATCTGGCCGATTTCATCGCCTGATTGCACCGGTAGCTGAATCGTCAGATCGCCAGCTCCGGTTGTCAGCGAATGCATCATGTCGCGCAGGCGCACCAGCGGGCGGGCGATGGCATTGCCCAGCAGTAACGACACCACAATCGCCACCACCAGCATCACAATGCCGGTATAGGCCGCTTGCCAGATCGCGTCGCGAATGTGCTGATGAACCAGATTGGCATCCAGATCAACGCCCACTACGTAATTTTCGCCCTTGCTGTTTTTTACCGGCATCAGAATCGTGCGCAAAAAACCATATTGCGGGCTGGTGCTTTCTTCAAATTCGATTTTGCCGCTTTGTGCTGCGCGGATGGTGGCGGCATCGGTTTCTGGTACATCGCTAGGCTTCAGATAAAACTCGTGATTAGGGTCTTTAAGCTGCTCATCCGAGAGCGAGGCCGTGGTGTAGGTGACCTGACTGCCATTAACGATAAAGGTATACAGATAGCTCACCCCCAGCGCCTTGGTCACGGCGGTGACGTGTTCGGCTTCCTGCCGCTTGGATTTGAGATCAACCTGTTCGCGCGGGGGCAGATTGTCGTGGTAATTGGGGCCGATGATTTGCACATAGGCAAGGGCCGCCATTTTGAGTTGGCCATCAATTTGCTCAAGCGCGGCCGTTCTGGCCTGTTGGATGGCTTGCGCGGTAAACACCCCGATTGTGAGCAGGGAGACCAGCAAAAAAGCCAGCTGGAGTTTGAGGCGCAAATGCAGTGAGCGAAAGATAGTCATGCCAGGATCCCGAAGCGGATAAACAGAAGCTGCTTAATCAGCTTAGTTGCCGACCTTACGTAGCTCAAGTTTCTTTCACGGGCTGAATCAGTAATGGGGCAGGGCGGTGTACCGCATAACCTTGGGCGTAATCCACGCCCAAATCGCGCAGGATTTCGAGCTGGTGGTGGTTTTCAACAAACTCGGCCACAATTTTCAGCCGCAGCGCTTTGGCCATTTGCACCACCGCGGTCACTAGCGCGAGATCGGAGGCATTGCGCTCAAGATTGCGGATCAGGCTGCCATCGATTTTCAGGTAATCCACGTCCAGCTCTTTGAGGTAGCTAAACGAAGAAAAGCCGCTACCAAAATCGTCCAGCGCAAAGCGACAGCCTAGCTGCTTGAGGGTGGAGACAAAATGTCGCGCCGCCTGAATATCGGTCATGGCGGCGGTTTCGGTAATTTCAAAACACCACTGCTGGGCCGGGGTGGGGCTGGCCTGAATCCATTCGCGCAAGGTGTGTAAAAAAGCGTGATCCCCGAGCGAGGCGGCGGATAAATTAATACCGTAGATCGTATGCGGTGGTAACGCCTGCTGCAAGATGGTGCGGGTGACCCAGCGATCGATCTTGCCGATCAGGCCAAAGCGTTCGGCCGCGGGCAGAAATTGCCCGGGGGGCACCGGCTCACCTTGCTCGTCGAGTGCGCGGATTAATATTTCGGCGTGGTCAGGCACGCTGTGTGGCGCCCCGGTGGATTTGAGGGCTTGCATATGCTGAATAAACAGCACAAAGCGGTCTTGTTGCAGCATCTGCGGTAGCTGCGCGGCCCAGCTCATTTGTGATTGCAGCTGATGGTGTTGTTGGTCGACCTCGGTGGCAAAAGCAATTTGCCCGGTGCCGCGTTCTTTGGCGATGGCGCAGGCAGTATCTGCGCGCATAATGTGTTCGCGCAGGCTTTGCTGGCCATCGGCAATGGCGATGCCGAGCGCGCCGCTAAGGCTAAACAAACGCCCTTGCCAGACAAAGGGGTAATTCTGAATTTCGCGCAGAAGCTGTTGCGCCAGCTCGCTCGCCTGGCTGGCATCGGCATTGGGTAAAAAGATGCAGAATTCATCGCCACCAAAACGCGCCATGCTGGCTTGCGTGGGAAGCAGGCGGCCAAAGCGCAGCGCCAGCAGGCTGAGTAATTCATCCCCCGCACTATGGCCGCACAGATCATTCACCAATTTGAACTGATCCAAATCCAGATACAAAATCGCTCCGCGATGGGCGCTGGCCAGTTGCATCTCAAAGCCGCGCCGATTCAGAAGTTTGGTGAGGCTATCATGGGTAGCCTGATATTCCAGCTCGCGCCCCACGCGCAAGCTATTGCGGGTGATAAACACCGCCACCAGGCTGCTGATGATGAGCAAAGTGCAGAGCGCGCCCGCGAGTTGCCATAGGCGGCGCACGCGGATCTCATCAAGCTGGCGCAGTAGGAGTTGCTCTTGCTGTTCGCTGTAATGAATCAGCGCATCGATGGCATTCTGGTATTGATGGATAAAGGTGCGGCGAAACAGAAAGGCGCGGTTGGCTTCTTCTGCGCTGCGAAAGCGGCCCGCCAGTACTTGCTCGGCCACGGTCAGAAAGCCATTTTTGTATTCGTCGAGTGCGCTACGTAGCTGCGCAAGGGCCAGGGGTTTTTGCTCGGGAAGGGTTTGCTCGAGCTGCCCCAAGCGCACATAAGCTTGGTTGAGCTCCTGATTCCATTGCCGCCATTTAAAGCTGGCGTGCTCAGGAATATCGACAGCCAGAAAAACATCTTTTTCAAAACGGCGCAGGTCGCCAAAGTCAGCGCGTAGGGTCTGTACGCTGCTATAGGTGCGGTGCTGACGCGATAGCTCTTGGGCCAGCTGCTGATAGCTGTGGTTGATTTCATTACCCATCAGCAAACCGAACAGCAGCGTGAGCAAGACCAGGCCGGCAAATGCCAAGCCAATGCGTAGCCCCAGCCGCGTGGCGATCAGTTCGCTCATGATGGTTTCCGGCAGTCGTATGGCTTTAGCATAGTGAAGCGATGGCAACTCGGCCAGTCGCCCACCGCATAGCGCGCATTTACGCTGGCAATAAAAAACGCCACCTAGATACCCAGGTGGCGTATATCGCTAGAGGCTAGCTAATTCAATTACTTCAGAGTAACACCCCAGTTGGCTTCCACACACTTGGTGTATTGGCCGTCGATCAGGGCATTGTATGGGGTCTGGTAGCTCACCAGCTGACACTTGTTGTCGCCGCCGACTTTCCAGTCTTTTTCCCAGTAGATGTTAAATGCGGCAGACGATGCGCCATCAAAGCGGCCCATGCCTGAGCATTTCATCGACTCTTTCGTAATATCCCAACCCAGATCACGGGCAAACTCGGTGTAGTAGTTCAGACGATTTTGCGCCGCCGCTTTGGTTGGTGAATCCTGGCATTCGGCATTGATAATCTGGATTGTCGTTGGGAAGTCGTTACCCAGCTGACGCGATTTATCAAAGTCGTTTGGTACCCAAGTGCCATCAATCACGTGCAGCATCGATGGTTTTGGTGGCTGTGGGTACACGAAGAAGAACACAGCCGACGCCAGGTTCAACCAGCTTTCAGCAACACGATCCGGATCTTTCAACAGTACGGATTGGTCGCCATCAAACATCGCTTGGCTGAATGGACCGTAGTTGTAGTTGTAAGACAACTGTTTCGCGCCACGGCCGAAGTATTTCTTGAAGCCGCCTTTCGCGTCGGTGCCGCAAGTCCAAACTTTGTTGAATACTGGGTCAGTACACTCGGTGTTGTAACCACAACCGGTGCCTTCTTCAGTACAACCCATTTCGCGCACATGCACCAGCGCTTGCAGCCATTCTGGGTTGCCGTATTGCTCTACGCTATGACCACCAGTTTCTTGGGCAAAGTGCGCAAATGATGCTGCCAGCGAGCGGCGGCAGATTTCATCGGCATTGCGGCCATCAGTGTAGTCACCGCAGAACGCTGGGAATTTAGCGGTGGCTTGCAAGAAGCGGGTGTAAGTGTAGCTTGGGTGCGCTTTCGAGAAGTAGTAATCCCACTTCGCTTTGGGCAGGATGGCTTCCACGCGTTTCACATTGCTTGGGTTGCTCATCAGCCCTGGCGCTACCGCTTCCACCACCGAGTTTGGCAAGGTGCGAACAGAGGCTTTTACTTTGCGGAAGATATCGCTATTGGTCAGCGTAGCGGCATAAGCTTCTGCTTCCGCTTTAGTGGGCACGCCGCCCGTTGAGCCGCCACCACCTGGTACTGGGGTTGGCAAGCCGCTGGCATCACAGTTGCCCGCTGCGGCCCAAGTGGCATCTTTGCCTGGCTCAGCGCCGACATTCGCCCACCATTTGGCGGTGTAATTCACGCCGTTAAAGCTGACTTTGGCGCCACCAGCGTACGAGCTGCCTGAGTTCCAAGCGGCTTCACATTTTGGCAAGCCAGTGCCTGGATTTGGGGTGCCAGTTGGCGCCGCAGTTGGCGTTGGCGCGCTAGTTGGTGCCACCGTTGGAACTGCCGTTGGCGCTACAGTCGGTTTTGGTGTCGCGGTCGGCGCTACTGTTGGCGCCGTAGTCGGTGCCGCGGTAGGTTTTGGCGTCGCTGTTGGTGCTGTCGTTGGTGCCACGGTCGGTTTAACCGTTGGAGCCGCCGTCGGTACTGCGGTTGGCGCCGTGGTCGGTGCTGGGGTCGCGCCACCGCTGGCTACTTTTTCCCATGGGCCCCATTGGCTGGCGCCCGGGATTTCACCGGTAGTCCACCACTTGGCTTTGTAAGATTGACCCTGATACGTCACGATCGAGCCACCGGTATACACCGCGCTTGAGCTCCATTCGGCCGCCCAAACGCTGGCGCTGAGGAACATCGCGGCCAACAGCGCCGTTAGTTGTACTTTCTTATGCATAAAGTCCCACTCCATTTGAAGGTAATGGCCAGTTTCCGCGGGCGGAAGAGGTTGCAAATCCTTCATTGTTCGCAACCTGGCGCTTTATGTAGAGCGACTGTCGGGCATGCTCGGCCGGGCGGTGCTCAGGGTAAATTCAGTCGAACTGGTATCGCTGAATTTTCGCCATCGTACCATTTGTAGCTAGCGAGTCAATGACTACATGTTGGGGAAAACACGTAGTAGCTGAAAAAAGGTTGACAACATCACAGGATGCTTTCTGCATAATTTTTAAATCTGACGCCAAGCTTTTTTGGTGCGGATTGGCGTTTAAAACGTTAACAAAATCTAATGTGATTTAGCCGCCTAATGGGGCGAAAACCGGGCAAATAAACCGGCGGTGCGGCAGGTGAGTCGGTATAATGCGCAGCTTGTCGTGCCGTGTGTAAGGGCTTGTAGTCAATGAAGAATTGGTTCAAAACAGGGCTGGCGCTAGTCAGTGCCTGCATGCTGTTCAGTAGTACGGTCTGGGCTGAAGACGAGCCCTTGCCCTTTGATAGCCCGGAAGCGGCCACCGCCATCACGAAGCGCGCGACCGTTAATCCGAATCAGGCGAGTAATAGCCCTAGTCAGCGTGCGGAAAAAGCCACACCGGCCAAGAAAGGCAAATCCGCCAAGGCCAGTCAGCGTGGCGAGCGCCGCACTGCCAAAGCACGGGGTAAAGGCCGGGTGGAGAGCAAGGCCGTGCGTGCTAAGCAAGCTACTGCCGGTAAAAAGGTGCGCAGCAAGCAAGTGCAAACCAAGCAGCTACGCAGCCAAAAAACCGACCAGAGCCGTGAGTTGAAACGGTCTAAATCGTCTAGCCGCAAAGCGCCACAAGCGGGTAAGGGCGGCAAAGCGAAAACCGCGGCCAAAGGCAAAACCCAGCGCCGCTAAATCATTTCGCTGGGGCATCAGCCAAGCTACAAATAAAAAAGGAGCCACTGGCTCCTTTTTTATTGTTGGGTATGCCGCTGCAAGCTATTTATTATAAGGCTTGCAGCGATATACCCTGCTTGCGCTTAGCGGCTAATCCGGCCTAGCTCTTCAAAATAGGTCGGGAAAGTTTTGGCCGTGCATTTCGGGTCATTAATCCGCACCGGTACGCCACCCAGAGCCACCAGCGAGAAACACATCGCCATGCGGTGATCGTCGTACGTGTCGATTTCGGCATTGGGCGTGAGTTGCTCTGGCGGAATCACCGAAATCCAATCCTGACCTTCTTCCACTGTCGCGCCGACTTTGCGCAATTCGGTCGCCATGGCTGAGAGGCGATCGGTTTCTTTCACGCGCCAGCTTTCGATATTGCGAATGGTGGTTTTACCGTTGGCAAACAGTGCGGCGATCGCGATCGTCATCGCCGCATCGGGGATGTGGTTCAGATCGACATCAATCGCTTTGAGTTGCCCATCCGCTGGGGGCGCCGCTTCAATCCAGTTTGGGCCCCAGGTGATCTGCGCACCCATTTGTGCCAGCGTTTCGGCAAAGCGTTTATCGCCTTGAATCGACTCGCTGCCAACGCCGGTGACGCGCACCGCATCGCCACCGCCGATGGCACCGGCGGCGAGGAAATACGACGCGCTCGATGCATCACCTTCTACAAAAATCTCGCCTGGCGATTGGTAGACCTGGCCGGCAGGGATAAAGAACTCGTTCCAGCTCTTTTTCTCGACTTTCAGGCCAAATTTGGCCATCAGGTTTAGCGTGATTTCGATATAGGGTTTAGAAATCAGCTCGCCGACCACTTCAATGGTCATATCACGGTTGGAGAGTGGCAAGGCCATCAAGAGGCCGGTCAGGAACTGGCTCGATACATTACCTTTCACCTGCACCTTGTCGGCCGCTACTACGCCCGGCTTGATCTGCAGCGGTGGGAAGCCTTCGTTGCCCAGATAATCAATCTGGCAACCGGCTTGGCGCAGCGCATCGACCAAGTCGCCAATCGGGCGCTCATGCATCCGCGGCACGCCGTGCAGGTGATAGCTGCCGTTGGAAAGCGCCAAGGCAGCGGTCAGTGGGCGAAACGCCGTGCCGGCGTTACCGAGGAATAGGTCGGCGTCTTTATTCGGGAAATTGCCTGCGCAACCGTGCACGATAAAGTCGCGGCTGTCGCCGATTTGTTCAACCTTGACGCCCAAAGTGGCGAGGGCTTCGAGCATGCGTTGGGTGTCGTCCGACGCCAGCAGGCCACGCACGGTGGTTTGCCCGCTGCACAGCGCGGCCAGCAGTAAAGTGCGGTTAGAAATGCTTTTGGAGCCGGGCAGGGCTACCGTGCCGGCCACTTTGGCAATCGGAGAGAGAACGAGAAATTCCATCGGTCAGTCCTTGGTGAGTTCTTTCAGCGCCTTCATCACGCGATCGGGCGTCAGTTTATTCAGGCAATCCATATGCCCCAGCGGGCACACACGTTCAAAACAGGGGCTACATTCCAGATCCAGCGTGACCACTTTGGCGCGAATGGCCAGTGGCGGGGTAAAGCCGGGTGAGCTTGAACCATACACGGCTACCAGTGGGCGCTGAAGCGCGGCGGCCACGTGCATCAAGCCCGAATCATTACATACGGCGACGCGGGCCAAGGACAGCAGATCAATCGCTTCGGCGAGGCTGGTTTTGCCGGCCAGATTCACCACTTGCGGGCAGCGTGCGCTAATTTCGGCGCAGATTTCCTGATCTTTTACCGAGCCAAACAGCCACACCTGATAGCCATCGGCCAGCAGTTGCTGGGCCAGCGCGGCGGCATGCTCAGCGGGCCAGCGCTTGGCTGGGCCGTATTCGGCGCCCGGGCAAATGGCCACCATCGGCGGCTCGCTACTGAGGCCAAGTTTGCTCAGTGCCGCCTCACGCTCCGCCGCGTTAATGGTGAGTACCGGATAGGGCATCGGCTCGGTGCGCGGGGCGGTTTTTTCATCGCCCAGCGCATAAAAGCGTTGCACCATCTGCGGTAGCTGCAGCGGGTCTAGCTCGCGAATATCATTGAGTAGGCCATAGCGCATTTCGCCCACCCAGCCGGTGCGCTGGGCAATCCCGGCCAGCAGCGGCACCAGGGCTGATTTGAGCGAATTGGGCAGCACAATGGCTTGATCATAGCCGCGCGCTTTGAGCTGGCGGGCCAGCTGCCAGCGCGTGCGCAATTTCAGCTCGCCGTGCCCAAAGGGGGCATCGATGGTGCTGCTGATTTCGCGCATACGGGCGTGCAGTGGGCGCGTCCAGGCAGGCGCCAGGACATCAATCTCGGCCTCGGGATGGCGCTGCTTGAGGCGGGCATACAGCGGCTGGGCCATGATGGCGTCGCCCACCCAGGCGGGCGCCACAATAAGAATGCGTTTCACAACAAACCCCGGCAAAAACAAAAAAAGCGGCGGCCACTGGCGCACCGCTTGCTCGCGAGCGGGAAATCCCGCGGCCGATTAATGGCCTTTGATGACTTCGCCTTCTTTCAGCTTGTAGTGCGTGCCACAGTATGGGCATTGCGCTTTGCCGGTTTTGGCGATGTCGAGGAAGACGCGTGGGTGCGAATTCCATTTATTCATATTCGGCATCGGACAGTGCAGGGGCACGTCGTGGGCAGTTACTTCGATTTCTTTTTGAGTATTGTCGATCAGACTCATAATGATCTCCAGTCAGCGAGTGGGGTATTGCTTGCTAGGCTAATCATTATCAGCCCTAGCGGGGTATACCCATGCAGTCAGTAGTAAGCTCAGCGCTTTATTTACTTGGCTTCACCTTGGCCGTACGCGCTGGTACTGCCGGTGGTGAAGCCTCGCTGGCAAAACGCTGCGGCGCTTACTTCGTTCAGTCTTGCTAGCTTAAACCAGGGTTAGCCAGTCTTCGTGTTTTGGATCCAGGCCTTTTACGCAATCGAAATAGCGTTTTTGCAAAAGCTCGGTGATCGGGCCGCGCACGCCGGCGCCAATTGCGCGGTTATCCAGCTCGCGAATCGGGGTTACTTCGGCAGCGGTGCCAGTGAAGAACGCTTCGTCGGCCGTGTAGATTTCATCACGGGTGATGCGTTTTTCGATGATCTGCAGGCCTTCTTCGCGGGCCAGCGTCAGTACGGTGTTGCGGGTAATGCCATCCAGGCAAGAAGCCACGTCCGGTGTGTAGATCACGCCTTTTTTCACGATAAACAGGTTTTCACCCGCGCCTTCCGAGGCATAGCCATCGGTATCGAGTACGAGCGCTTCATCGTAGCCATCGGCGGCGGCTTCTTGGTGAGCCAAGATCGAGTTGATGTAATAGCCGCATGCTTTGGCGCGCACCATGGAAACATTCACATGGTGACGGGTAAAGCTAGAGGTTTTTACGCGAATGCCTTTGGTCAGGCCATCATCGCCCAAATAAGCGCCCCACGGCCACGCGGCCACCACGGTGTGGATGCTGTTATTGCTGGCGGCAATGCCCAGCTTTTCGCTGCCGATAAAGGCCAGCGGGCGCAGATAACATGATTTGAGCTGGTTTTCGCGAACCACGGTTTTTTGCGCTTCGTTGAGCTCTTCGGCGCTATACGGGATTTTCATCTGGAAAATCTTGGCCGAATTGAGCAGACGCTCGGTGTGATCTTGTAGGCGGAAGATCGCGGTGCCTTTGGGCGTTTCGTACGCGCGCACGCCTTCAAACACGCCCATGCCGTAATGCAGGGTGTGGGTGAGGACGTGGGTGGTCGCGCCACGCCAGTCCACCAGTTTGCCGTCGTACCAAATGACGCCGTCGCGATCTGCTAAAGACATGCTGATCTCCTGCCAAGAATCTTGTATTCGGGAAAGCGGCGATTGTAACCGAAAATAGCCGACTAGATGTGCACCGCCCGCGAGATTTGTCGCCCTGCCGCGTGCATAGGTGAATGTGGCACAAAATCAAGGGCAAGCGGCGGGCTGGGCCAACCGGCGCTGCGCTGCGGTGGGGTTATTGCTCCAGCAGTTTGGCAATGGCGGGGTGCATGATTTTTTTCGGACTATACAGCGCATGGTATTGCGCAATCACGCCGGATAAATGTCCTAAGGAGGTTAACTCATTGCTGGGTATCGGCTTGGAAGGGATGACTGGGCTGGGGTAGAAGCCAATACCCGTCTTAGCGAAGGTGTGCATCAGCGCGCTATCGGAAAACTCACCCACGATATCCGGTTGCAGATGATGCTCGGCTAGCCAGACATCTAGCTGCAAGCGCAGCGCGGTATTGCGGGTGGGCAGCAGCAAGGGCGCGCCATTCAGTTGCTGGGGAAAATCATCCTGATAGCGCGCGACTAATTCTGGCGTGCCCAGGAGCATAATCGGTGCATACACCAAGGCATGGCTTTGCAGGCGCAACGATTGCGCTTCGCTGCCGGCCTGATCGGCCAGCACCAAATCGAGCTGATGCAAGGCCAGCTTGGCGCAGAGTTCATCTAGGCTGCCATCAATGCACACCAATTTCACCGTGGCGCCGCTCAGGGGCGCGAGCAGCTGCTGCGCGATGGATTTGGGGATGGCGTCGACAATACCGATATTCAGCCGCGCGCGCTGGCTCTCGCCCCGTTCCATGGCTTCTTGCAGCTCATTGCCCAGCATGAAAATCTGATCGGCGTAATGCAGCATGGTGCGGCCCGCTTCGGTGAGCTGCAAATTGCGCCCGACTTGGCTAAACAAGCTCTGGCCGATGTCTTGCTCCAGCAAGCTGACTTGGCCGCTGATGGTCTGCGCCGTAATCCCGAGCTTGCGCGCGGCCGCACTAATGCCGCCCTCTTTGGCCACCACCCAGAAATACTGCAGATGTTTATAGTTGAGCCCCAGCATGGCTATCTTTCGAAAAAAACTGAAGATTTCTAAGCGTAAGGCTGATGTTGGAAACTGTAAAGTCCAGTTTATGCTACAGCCTATCTCAGTGTTGCAACGAGCCAGCAGTGATTGATCGGCAAACCTTAGCAGGCGGTGGTAGAAGGAAAAGAAATGACCAAGTTCTTCAATCTGGCGTGGTTACTGAAGGAAATCCCGTTTGGTTTTCATCTTGTTCAACGGTACTTGCTGTACTTGCCTGGGGCACAAAATTGGCTGCATACGCAGATGACCGAGATTGAATATCGGCACTGGCACTCTGATTTAGTGGGCAAGCAAGGCATTAGTTGCTATCAGTGTGGTGGAACTGAAAAAGTTCAGATCGCTCTAAGGGCTAAACAGTGTGGCATCGCTTGTGCGCGCTGCAAAAGCATCCTGTGGCGACAAGCGGCTACCGTATAATCCGAGCAACCATTTAATAAGGAGTGGATTGTGAAACGAACGATTCTATTAATTGCCACCAATATCGCCATCATGGTGGTGTTGGGCATTTTTGTGAGTGTCTTTGGCCTCAATCGTTTTCTGACTGCCAATGGCCTGAATCTGGGCATGCTGCTGATGTTTGCCGCCGTGATGGGTTTTGGTGGCGCCTTTATTTCGCTGGCGATGTCTAAAACCATGGCCAAATGGAGCACGGGCGCGCAAGTAATCGAGCGCCCGCGCAATCAGGATGAGCAATGGCTGTTTGATACCGTGGCGCGTTTGGCGCAGCGCGCTGGCATTGCGATGCCGGAAGTGGCGATTTACGAAGGCGAGCCGAATGCGTTTGCGACCGGCCCGAGCAAAAATAACTCGCTGGTGGCGGTATCAACCGGCCTTTTGTACAGCATGACACACCGTGAAATCGAAGCGGTGTTGGCGCACGAAGTCGCGCATGTGAAAAACGGCGATATGGTGACGCTGACGCTGATTCAGGGCGTGGTGAATACCTTTGTGTTCTTCCTAGCGCGCGTGGTGGGTTATCTGGTGGATTCCTTCCTCAAACGCAATGACGAAGAATCATCCGGCCCCGGCATTGGCTATATGATCACCGTGATTGTCTGTGACATCGTGTTCGGGATTTTGGCTAGCGTGATCGTGATGTATTTCTCGCGCCAGCGCGAATTCCGCGCCGATGCCGGTGCGGCACAGCTAATGGGCGAAAGTGGCTCGATGATCGATGCACTGCGTCGCCTTGGCGGGATGGCGCCAAGCGCCTTGCCAAGCAATATGGCGGCCTCTGGGATTTCGAATAAAGCCGGCTGGAGCTCGCTGTTTAGCTCGCACCCATCGATGGAAGAGCGCATCGCTGCGCTGCAAAATCTGCGCTAAATAGATCTTTTCGACTAAAGGTCGAAGCTAAAAAAGGCCACGCATAGCGTGGCCTTTTTTATGGGTATCTGTTTGAAAACAAGCAAAATCATGGACTTGAGGCCAGTACCCCTGCAAGGTATTGGCGGACTGGCTAGGGGTTAGTGCCGAGATCTTTGTCATGATTTTGTCATTTTGGCTGGTTAGAGTGCCCTGTATTAGCAATACCGGATACACCCCGCCATGAAAATCGCAGCGCAACTCTTTTTTGGACGCATTCTGATCGGGGTCGCCCTCGGTATTGGCGTGTTACTGGCGGGCTGGAATCTGCAGCAGCTCAATGACAGCTACCAAACCTACCGCACCTCGCAGCAGGCCGCCAATCAGCTGGTGCAGCTGAAAGTCGATATGCTCACCACCTCGCGGCTGGATGTGATGCAGCCCGATATCAATAGCCAGCTCGATCACTACGGCCAGCAAATCGCCGCCACCAGCCAAACCTTGAAACTGGCCGCAGGCGAGCAACAGGCCATCACCCGCTTACTGCAAGACAACTGGCAGCGCTACCTCAAGCAATTTAAACAAGCCGCCGTCATCGCCGAAACCGCGCCCGAAGATGCGCTAGCGATGCCCGAGCAGCTGTACCGCAATGATCTGGCGCCACTCTTGGGCGAGCTGGACCAGATTATTCGGCAAGAGCAGCAGCAGGCGCAGGAGGCCGACCGCAGCTTTGCCACCCGGGTGAAGCAGATTGTCTGGCTGGTGTTGCTGCCGTTGGTGCTGGGCGGCGTGCTGATTATTGGTTTCTCGCTGTATTTTGCCCATCATCTGCGCAACAAACTGCAGGCGATGGAAACCGTGGCCCAGCATTTGCAAAATGGCGATCTCACCTTGCGGATGCCAGAAGGCGCCGACGAATTTGGCCAGCTGGGGCAGGCGATTAATCATTTCCTTACCCAGCTGATGCAGGTGCTCTCTAGTGCCCAGCAGGCCGCACAGCATACCCGCAGCGATGCGCGACATATTACTGAGCTCGCCAATCAGGCCACGCGCAATATGGATGAACAATCACAGCGGCTGAACGAAATCAGCCACGCCACCCACGAAATGACCGATACCGTGCATTACGTGGGGGAGCTGGCGCAGGCGGCTTCCAACGCGGCCAGTGAGGCTAAAGTGGCCACACAATCGGCCAATCAGGCCGGGCAAACCACACTGGGCAACTTGCAGGCGCTGTCTAGCCACTTTGCCGCGGTGGAGCAGGCCATGCAGGATATGGCCCAATCGTTTGGCCGCATTGTTAATGTCAGCGCCACGATCAAAGACATTGCCGATCAAACCAATTTGCTGGCGCTAAATGCTGCGATTGAAGCCGCCCGCGCCGGCGAGCATGGCCGTGGTTTTGCCGTGGTGGCCGATGAAGTGCGTAAGCTGGCGCAAAACACCAGCGATTCAACCCGCACGATTCAGGAAATTCTGGATGGTACTCGCCAGACCAGCGAGCAAACCGGCAAAGCGGTGACCGCCGCCGGCCACTATTTGAGCGAATGCAATCGCGACGGTGAAATTGTCGCCGATGCCTTGCAGCGCATTGATGGCATGGCGGTGATGGTGGCTGAAAAAATGGGCGCCATTGCCACCACGGTGGATGAGCAAAGCCGCACCGCCAGCGCGATCAACCAGCAGATTGGCGAAATTGCCCAAGGTCTGAATCAAACCGTGCAGGGCAGCCAAACCATCACGCAAGACATGCGCCGCCTGCAAGATGTGGCCAATCAGCTTGATGGCAGCATGGCCAAACTGCGCACGCGCTAAAGCGGCTGGGTGGGCAATGCAAAAAGGCCAGCTTGCGCGCTGGCCTTTTTGTTGGGGTTTAGTCTAAAACCCGCTCAATGCGTTGGTCTGGAATCAACCAAATAATCGCCACGATGATATAGATGGCGCCCGCCAGCAGCTCTTGATAAAAGGCCAGCGGAATCGCGAGCAAATACAAGAGCACCGACCAATTGCCCTTGCGATCTGCGCCAATCGCTTTGGCCAGTACCGAATCCGGCCCATCCACAAGGATGATCGCCCGCACCAAAATCCAGTAAGCGATGGCCGCCATTAATAGCACCCCGCCATAAATCGCCACGGGCAGCTGCGCAAAATGGTTTTCACCCATCCAGCCCGTCGCAAAGGGCAAGAGCGACAGCCAGAACAGCAGATGCAAATTCGCCCAGAGCACCCGGCTGCTGACCTTGCGGGTGGCGTGCAGCATATGGTGGTGGTTATTCCAGTAAATGCCGACGTAGATAAAGCTCAACACATAGCACATCAATACCGGCAACAGCGGTTTGAGCGCCGCAAAGCTCTCGCCATGCGGCACCTTAATTTCCAGCACCATGATGGTGATGATAATCGCCAGCACCCCATCACTGAAGGCTTCGAGTCGGTTCTTTTGCATGTGTTCTCCTGTTGTCGGTGAGGCGTGAACTCCGCCTGAGGCGTTGAGTCGCTTTTACTTTTAGATTCGTGCTTGGCGCTCGCTCACGTTGCACTGATGCGCCGTGAGCATTACGCCAGCATATCGCCGGCACGACAAGCGCGGCCGCGTAAATCGGCGGACGAGCAAAAGGCTGCGATTTATGCTTTGTCTGCAAACCACTTATCAAATAGGTAGTTTGCGCAGCCAGAGTACTTAAATTTCATTCGTATTTGTCCGACTTTTAGCCCGGTTTGGCGGCTTTTGGGTAAGGATTGACCGTGCGCAAATGAAACAAACGTAGGTGCTTGATTGACACTACATGTTTTTGAACCTAATCTCAGCTCGTGATTTACCTATAAAACACCTATTTGTGGGTGTTGATTGGTTGGTTTGGTCGATTTTTGCGATGTGATAAACAACTTAAGAGGTGGATGATGCGCATGATGAAACAATTCGTTGGTCTGTTTGTCGCGGTGGCCAGTATGTGTGCTTTGGCCGGCGGCACCACTGGGCCCAATGGCGAACAGCCCACGCCGTATACACAGGTCACCCTGAAGCCGGAGCAAACCAAGGCGCTGCAAGGTAAACAATATAAAGCTGCCATTCTGATGCACACCACCTCGGATTTTTCATCGGCGCTGATTAAGGGTGCCAAAGAGGTGTTTGCCGAGCAGGGTATTGCGGTGGTAGCGGTGACCGATGCCGAGATGGATTCGAAAAAGCAGCGTACCGATCTGGAAACCGTGTTGGCGCTCAAACCCGATGTGATTATCTCTTTGGTGATTGATCCGGTTTCGGGGGCTGCGGCTTTCCGGCAAGCCAGCGATAAAGGCGTCAAACTGGTGTTCATCAGCAATGCGCCACAGGGCTTTAAGCCGGGCAAAGATTACGCCGGGATTGTGACCGACGATTTGTACGGCATGGGCAAAGCCGCAGCAGAGTTAATGGCTGGCAGCATTGGTGGCAAAGGGGATGTGGCCTTGATGTATCACGCGGCCAATTACTATGTCACCAATCAGCGCGATGCCGCGGTGAAATCTGAGCTGGCCAAATACCCCGGCATTAAGGTCATTGCTAATAAAGGCATTGCCAACCCGAACGACGGTGAAGTGATCGCTGGCGCCATCCTGACGCAAAACCCGAGCGTGAAAGCCATTTACGCGCCGTGGGATGCGATTGCCGAAGGGGTGACTGCCGCGGCGCGGGCGGCTGGGCGCAAGGATGTCAAAGTGGTCACCATGGATCTGGGGGCGGCCAATGCGCTGGATATGGTGAAGGGCGGTAATGTCGCCGGGATTGTGTCCGATCTGCCGTATGACATGGGCAAAACGCTGGCGCGCATGGGGGCGCTGGCGCTGCTGAATCAGCCAACGCCACCCTTTGTGACCGTGGATGCGATCAAAGTCACGCCGGCCAATCTGGCCACGCAATGGCAAAAAGCCTTGTCGCGCACGCCACCCGATGCCATTCAAAAAGCCCTGGCAAATCGTAAATAAGCATAGGGTATGCCCGCTAAGACATTATTCTAATTGCGCTTGGCGGGTATACCCCCTGGTTGGAGATCGCTATGTCACCAGCAGCAGCCATCGTAGCCAAAGGCATTTTCAAGCAGTTTGATGGGAATGCAGTATTAAAAGGCGTGAATTTTGAATTAGCGCAGGGCGAGATTCATGCGCTGGTCGGGCAAAATGGCGCCGGTAAATCCACCTTGATGAAGGTGCTCAATGGCACGCATCAACCCGATCAGGGCAGCCTTAGCATCTTTGGCCAGCCCGCCAGTTTTAGCTCGACCAGTGCCGCGCGCTCGCGGGGCATCGCCATGGTGTATCAGGAGCTCAGCCTCGTGCCGACCATGTCGGTGGCCGACAATATTTTTATGAATAACTGGATTGTCGTCGGTGGTTTGCTTGATGCCGAGGCAATGCGCGCGGCGACCTTGCGGCTCTTAGAGAAAGTCGGCGTCGCCAATGAAATTTCGCCCGATCAATTGGTCGAGTCGCTTAGCATGGGGCAGCGGCAATTGGTGGAAATTGCCAAGGCGCTATCGAGTGAAGCGCGGATTATTATCCTAGACGAACCCACAGCATCCTTATCCGATCAGGAGATCGAGCGGCTGTTTGTGGCGATTCGGCGCCTGCAAAGCGAAGGCGTATCGCTGATTTATATCACGCATTATCTGCGCGATATTTTCAAAATTTGCGACCGCGTGAGTGTCTTGCGTGAAGGGCGTTGCGTGCAGCAATGGGCGGTGAGTGAAACTTCGGTGCCGCGGCTGGTGGCGGCCATGTTGGGTGAGGCGGTAGCGCGGCAAACCAACTGGCAGCGCGCCACGAGTGAGATCCCGCCGGCGGCCACCCCCTTGCTGGAAGTGGAAAACCTAGTCACCTCCCATCTGGATGAAGTCTCGTTTAAGGTTTATCCGGGGCAAGTTGTTGGGCTGGCTGGGCTGTTGGGGAGCGGGCGCACCGAAATCCTGAATGCGATTTTTGGGCTTGATCCACTCCAGAGCGGGCAGATCCGGATTAATGGCCGCGCGGTACGGATACAGTCGCCCGCTCAGGCGATTGCCCACGGCATTAATCTGGTGCCCGAAGATCGGCGCAGCCAGGGCCTGATTCTGGATTTCAGCGTGCTGGATAATCTCTGGCTGTGTTCTTTACGCCAGCTGGCAAATCCTGTCTTTATCGATCAGAATCGGGCGGCGGAAGTGGCGCATGCATTGGTCAAACGCTTGCAGGTGAAAACCGCTGGGGTTGAGCAGGCGGTGCGCTATTTATCGGGCGGTAATCAGCAAAAAGTCGTGATCGGCAAATGCCTGCATACCCAGGCCAAAATCTTGCTGCTGGATGACCCCACCTTTGGGATCGATCTGGCGGCCAAGCATGAAATCATGCACATCGTGAATGACTACGTGCAGCAGGGGAATGCGGTGGTGTTTGTATCGAGTGAATACAGCGAAATCGCCAGCTTTTGCGATACGACTTATATCGTGAAAAAAGGGCGGATCGCTGCGCAATTGGCGGCAACAACCGAAGAGCGGCTGCTGGCCGCCGTACAGTGAGGATGCATCATGGATATCGCCATTAAACGCACCGCTTTGCCATTGAGTTTGGGGCAATGGCAACACCTGATTATTTATTTTGTGTTTGTCGGGCTGTTTGTTTTTTTCTCGGTTTTTCTGCACGACAAAGGCTTTTTAGAAGCCGGCAATCTGATGAATATCGCGCGGCAGACTGCCATGATTTCGATCATGGCGGTCGGGATGACGTTTGTGTTGTCGGCCGCGGAGATTGATTTATCGTTTGGTGCGGTGGTCGCGCTGTCGGCGGTGACGGTGGCGCTGCTCTTACCCTACGGCATCTGGATCGCCGTACCGGCTGCGCTGGGGGTCGGTGCCTTGTGTGGTTTGATTAACGGCCTGTTTGTCGCGAAAGTGGGCATTCCTTCGTTTCTGGTGACGCTGGGGATGACCGGCATTATCACCGGCATTACGCGCTGGGTGACTGAATTACAGACGATTCCGGTCGATCACGAAACCTTCGCCTTTATTTTTGGCTCGGGCGATATTGGGCCGATTTCGGTGCTGTTTATCTGGATGATGGTCATCGCCGCCGGTGGGCATGTATTACTGCGCAAAACCAGCTTTGGCAAAGAAGTACTGGCCAGTGGCGGCAATAAAATCTCGGCGATGTATTCGGGGATTAATGTTAATCGCGTCAAGCTGTATGTCTTGGTGCTCAATGCCACCTTGGCGGCGCTCGCCGGGATTTTATATGCCGGACGCTTGCAAAGTGCCCGCTACACCTTGGGCGAAAGTGATCTGATGATGGTGATTGCGGCGGTGATCATTGGCGGCACCAGCTTGTTTGGTGGCAAAGGCACCGTGGTGGGCGCGCTGATCGGGGCGCTGATTATGGGCATGGTGAACAACGGGCTGGTGCTGATGGGCTTGAATGTGGATCAGCAATTAATCCTGCGCGGCATCATCATCATCTTTGCCGTCACGCTCACGATGGGCACTTTGCGGAAAAAGAAAAAGGCCTAGTTCGCTAAAGCGACTGCGCCGGATTTAAATACCCTCTCTCTGTATATAACTCTAAGCCTTGGGGTAACTGCACTTGCTGCAGATACCCATGGCGGAGCTTTGCCTGTCGGTTTTACTTTTCATCTTTGTAATTGCAGTGCACCTGAGATTTGATTCTTCGTACACCAAGGGGCTTGATGATGTTTGAACGCTATCTTGAGCAGGCCGGCCAGCTGGTGGCCAGTTGGTCTGTGGCTGAAAAAGTAGGGCAATTATTTATTCTGGCGTTTCCCGGCAAGCAGGCCGAAGCCGCCCGGATATTAATTGAGCAATACAATTTGGGCGGTTGTTACTTAAGCCAGGACAATGCCGAAACCTTTGCTGAGGCGCGCCAATTAACCCAGGCCATGGCCCGCATCGTGGCGCAGCGCGCCGCCCATGTGCCTTTGCTCCTAGGGGTTGATCAGGAAGGCGCGTGGAGTGTCTTAACGCCCGAATCCACCACCGGGCCGGGCAATCTGGCGCTGGGTGCGGCCAATCAGACTGAGCTCACGGCCGCCATGTATGCGGTGTTTGGCGAGCAAATGCGCTCGGCCGGGTTTAACTGCGTGCTAGGGCCGTGCTCGGATGTCAATCTCAAGCCCAATTCACCGATTATCGATACGCGCGCCTTTGGCGAAAAACCCGAACAAGTGGCGCAACATGTGGCGGCCGCTGTGCAGGGCGGGCATCGTGGCGGGATTGCCGTATGCGCCAAACATTTTCCGGGGCATGGAGATACCACGGGCGATACCCATCGCGAGATTCCGGTGGTGGATAAATCATTGGCGCAATTAATGCAGCAAGACTTGCTGCCATTTAAGGCCGCGGTGGATGCCGGCGTGGATCTGGTGATGACCTCGCACATTCGCTATCCCCAGCTTGATGCGACGCATCCGGCAACCCTGTCGGCTGCGATTTTGCGTGGGGTGCTGCGCGAACAGCTGGGCTTTGGCGGGATTGTGATTTCCGATAGCATGAATATGGGGGCGATTCGGCGCAATTACGCGCCAGTTGAGGCTGCCTTGCTGGCGTTTAAGGCCGGCATCGACATGATCATGCTGTCTGAGGAGCATTACGATCACAATACGGCCTATCTGGATAATCAATTAGCCATGCTCGAGGCGCTGGTGGCCGAAGCGCGCGCGGGGCGTTTCCCCGAGCTCGATAGCATCGTCAGCCGCGTGGTGGCGTTCAAATTGGCGCGTTTGCAGCCCATGGCCTTGTATCAGGATTTTGATCTGCCCGCGCATCTTGATGTCGAAACACAGGCCGCGCAGGCGGCGGTGAAAATCTTGCGCGACCCGGCGCAGTGCTTGCCGCTTAAGCCCGGGCAGCAGGTGGTGGTGATTCAAACGACACCGCTGGCCGATTACGCCAATTTAATGAATCCGCGCGGGATTGGCCCCAATCAAGCGGTGAGCGCTTTTGATTACTTTGCCGCAGAAATCAGCCTGCATGTCGAGGCAGATCGCTTGCTGATTCTTGATCATGGCGCCGCGCAGGCTTGGCTCTTGAATCAAGCGTCGGCTGCCGATGCGCTGGTGCTGGCGGTAACAGAAAACTACCCGCTACCCGGGGAAGATTTTGCGCAAACGGCCTCGCGTGAGCTGGTGGCCACTTTGCGCCGGGAGTTGGGCGCGCGGTTGATGGTGGTGGGCCTACGCAGTGGCTACGAGGCACTGGCCAGTGATGTGCCGTACTTGTGCGCGTATTCCAGCCGCGAATGCAGCGCACGGGCGGCCGCAAGGGTATGTGCTGGCGTGCTTTAATTTAATTGGTTTGGTGGTCTATACCCCTGGGTGAGAGCCCAGGGTGATTAAATAATTGCGCAGGTTGATGCCTTTATTGGTAATGCCTAGTTTGGCGCGCAAGCTATTGCGGTGATTTTCGACCGTCTTGGAGGCTACGCTCAGGCTGGTGGCAATTTCCTTGGTTGACATGCCCAGCTTGATAAACTTGGCCACCTGCACTTCGGAAGGGGTGAGCAGGGCGTACAGGCTGGCATCGATGTCGGCATCTTCATTGAGCGTAGAGACCACCATACCTTCAATCAGATCAAGGCACATACCCAGAATCGGGTCGCTAATCGAGGCTTTTACCTGCCGGATTTTCGGCAAATGGACATCGCGGATCCGCGCGAGCAATTCATCCATTTCCCCGCCATCTTGCCATTCGCGCACATCGCTCAATGTTTCGGTCAGGCTGTAAAACTTCTCAAAATCGGGGTTGCTCAAATGCGGATCGCTCTCGTCCTCTTGGGAGCCGACTTCCAGATTCCATAATTGCGCATTCACGCGAAATAAATGCAATTGCAAATTACGGTTGTAAAACTTCCAGCCGTCCGCACCGGTGACCGAGGTTTTGCTCAGGGCACTAATTGCGATCAGATTGTCTTTGCCGATCAGAAAGGCAAAGTCATCCAGACGCTTGGCATTGTCGTGCGAAGGATAATTGTGCGACAGGATTTCGCCCGAGCTAAAAAAGCTAATCACAAAGATATTGCGGTACGACAGAACGTGTTGCAGCGCGGTCAGCTTGAGCAGCAAAGCGTCATCAGGCAAATGAGTCGTCAAATTATGCATGCGTCAGGGGCTGGATGATTACTGCTGTGATCTTATCGCAGCAGGGCGGCGCAGACAAATCAGCCGCCTATAACACCAACCATGTTCCGCTTATGCCCGCAACGCGCGACCGGCGCCTGAGTAGGCGCCGGCCGCGGTTTGGTACGCGGCTACTAGCGCAGCGCTTTAATCAGCGTGTTCAGCAGGGTAAATTGCGCGTCGTCTTGCGTCATTTCCCAGATCATTACGCCACCGAGTTGGCGACTTTTGACGAATTTGACCTTTTCGGTGAGCGAGGCCGGATCGTCGTAGCTCAGCAACTCTTTTTTACCCGGGTGGTACAGGTAGGGCGCATTGCCGGCCTCCATGGAGCGATAGGCTTGCCAGCCAGGGGCTTTGGCGTATTTACGTTGGAAATCGGCCCAGGTGGCCACGCCCGGTTCGGCTTCGTCTTTCAGGCCGGGACCGCTGCTTTGTTGCGCTAGCCCATTACCTTGCGCGCCGGGCTCGACATTGCCCATGGCGCGCACATAAAACGGTACGCCTAAGACCAGCTGCTCGGGTTTGGCGCCTTGTTTGATGAAGTATTCCACCGCTTTATTGCTAGCCAGCGTGACGCCATCCGGGTCGCCCGGGGTGGGGTAGAGGCTGGCGTGCAGGGTGGCGTTCTTTGACCAGCCGCCGCTACGATCATAGGCCATCAGATTGACCCAATTCAGGTACGGCAGGCCGTTTTTCAAATCATACCCCTGCATCACCCAGCCGCCGTTATTGGCGGGAATGGCGGTGGTGAGCAGGTAGGTTTTTTTATCCTGTTTGCCGGCGGCATCCAGCGCGGTGCGCAGCTCGCGCAGCAGGCTCACCCAGTTGCCCAGATCGGCGGGGCTAGCGTCAGCGGCATACTCACCGCCGGTGACCGGGTGTTCCCAATCGATATCAAGGCCCGTGCACTGGGTTTGCCGCATGATGGCGATCGACGATTGAATAAGCTTGGCGCGGCCCGCTTCGGTTTGCGCAGTTTTGGCGATGTTTTTCGAGCCGGTCCAGCCGCCCAAGGCCCACATGCAGTTAAATTTACCGGCTTTGCGCGCGGCGGCTAAATGCGGTTGCCACAGTGCGAGGCCTGCTTGCGTGCCGGCGGCCAGATAAGCTTCGCCTTTGGCATTCACTTCGATAAACGACAATACGCCGTAGTCGAGCTTGGCCAGCTGGGGGCCAAAGCGGGCGACCGTGTCGGCATCGCGCCAAGTGGGCAGGTAGGAAATCAGTTTGTCATTGGCCAGCAGCGGCTGGCTCAGCAGCACGGCGGCAAGGGCGAGGAGTTTGGCAGACATCGGGCGCTCGGAGTAAAAAACAGTGCGGCCAGTATAAGGTGGCGTAAGGCATGCGCCCATGTCTGAATTGGATACGGCTTTGTTTGAATCTGATCTTGCCGGGTATTGCCTCATGGCCTTTTTAATTTATGGCTTACAAGGCAATACCCCTGCTTTGTTGTTGGTTCGGCTATGAAAAAAGACACACCGTAGTGTGTCTTTTTTGGGTTGGGGCCGGCTCAGAGGCGGCTTATTCTTTTTCAAACCAGGCGATGCTTTCGACGTGCGCCGTATGCGGGAACATATTTATCACGCCAGCGGATTTGAGCGTGTAGCCTTTCACATTCACCAGCACATTGGCATCGCGCGCCAAGGTGGCCGGGTTACAGGAAACATACACAATCCGTTTCGGGCCGTGTTCGGCGCTGATGGATTTCACCAGCTCCATCGCGCCATCGCGCGGTGGATCGATCAACATTTTGTCAAAGCGGCCGAGCTGATCCAGCCATTCTTCGGTCATCTCGAAAAGATTGGCCACGGTGAATTCGGTGCGCTCGGCCAGGCCGTTGTGCGCGGCCGATTCCAGCGCGCGCTCTACCAGTTGCTGGCTGCCTTCCATCCCCAATACCTGCGCGCCACGGCGGGCGATAGGCAGGGTGAAATTACCCAAGCCACAGAACATGTCGGCGATTTTCTCGCCCGGCTGTGGGTCGAGCAGATGCAGCGCGCGCTCGACCATCACGCGGTTAATGCCGTGATTCACCTGAGTGAATTCAGTCGGTTTGAACGGCATTTCGATATTGAATTCCGGCATCAGGTAAGTGAGCGCCGGGGCATCGAGCGGATACAGCGGGTAGGCGGTATCCGGGCCTTTGGGTTGCAACCAGATCTGCACTTGCCATTGATCGGCATAGGCTTTGAAATGGGCCAGATCGTCGTCGTTGATGGCTTCCATATTGCGGAATACCAGCACGGTGATCTTGGCGCCCACCGCTAGCTCGACTTGCGGCATGCGATCAAAAATCGACAGCTTCTTGATCAGCTCGCGCAGCGCCGGCAATTGGGCCGAAACATGCGGGGGCAAGATATGGCATTCGGTCATGTCGGCAATAAAGCTCGAGCGCTTTTCATGAAAGCCGACCAGTACCGTGCCTTTTTTGGCCACAAAGCGCGCGGATAAGCGCGCCCGATGGCGATAACCCCAGGCCGGGCCGTAAATCGCGGGCAGCATGGCTTGCGGGTGAACGCTGCCAATGCGCTCCAGATTGTCTTCCAGCACGCGCTGTTTGGCGGCCACTTGGGCGCCGAATTCCATGTGTTGCATCGAACAGCCACCGCAGACACCAAAGTGCGGGCATTTTGGTTTTACCCGCATAAAGCTGTCATTATGTATGGCGATAGCTTGCGCGTTTTCAAAGTTTGGCTTTTTGCGATAGCTGCTGTACGTCACGGTTTCGAACGGCAAAGCGCCGTCGATAAAAATGGTTTTGCCATCGACTCGGGCAACGCCATGACCTTCGTGGTCGAGTGATTCAATGTGGGCGGTTGGGTTGGTCATTTTGAGTCCAAAAATTTAGGCAATAGTCGTCAATTATAACCGAGCTTGGCCCGCATCGTGCTGCGGCGCTAACCGGTTCGCTGCTGGGTTGCTGCTCATGAAGCTCGAATCCGTTCTCAATTTACCTGCGCTCTTGCAGGCGAAAACCTGGGAATTATTTGCCGAACATCTGGTGGGGGCGGTGTGTGCGGCGTTTGAGGCCCGCCGCACTTTCCTGATTTTGCCGGCGGCAGAAAATACTCTGCAGATTCACGCCCAAGCCGTGATTGGCCTCAAACCACTGTGTTTTGCCGAGCCACAACGGCCCGAAGCCTTTTTCGGTCTAGCGGTCGAAGAGCTCTTGTGGCAGCTGCGCGAGCCGGCGCTCTCGGTGCGGCCGGTGGATTTTCAGGTGCAGGATATTTGGGATCTGGATAGCAGCGAAGTGCCGCAGCTGGTGCGCTGGATCTTGCCACTGAAGCACAACGATCAGCTGGTGGCGCTGCTGTATGTTGAGCTCTCGGATGTCGCGCGGCTGGAAAAATACCTCGATACCGCTTCATTCCGGATGGAATACGCGGCGCTTGCCGGCATGCTGGCCGACCGCATCGACAGCCTGCTTAGTGGTACCGAGCTGGGGCTGGATGAAATGACCCGCCGTTTGCAGCAAAGCCTGCAGCGCGCGGAAGAATACCGTGAGCTGCTGCGGGTGCTCCACCAGGTTACTTTGCGCCTGACACAAACCCCAGATCTGGATACCCTCTACCGCTCGGCAGTGCAGGCTGCGATTACCGATCTGGGCATCGACCGGCTGGCGCTGTTTCTGGCCGATCACGACAAAAACCTGATGATCGGCACCTATGGCACTGATAATTTTGGTGAGCTCACTGACGAGCACTGGTATAGCGAGCCGATTCCGCAGCGGCAGATCTTTTTTGATGCCGCCAAAAGCCCCGGCGAAGTGATCGTTAAAGAAGATGCGCCGATTTACTACAACAAAGTCGTGGTCGGCCGGGGCTGGAATTCACTCGTGGGCCTCTATGCCGATGGCAAGCATCTGGGCTGGCTGGCTGCGGATAATTTCTTGCGCCGTCGCACGCTGATGCCGTATCAGCGCGAAGTGATGAAGCTATTTGCCGCGATTGTGGCGCAGTTGATTCGCGCCAAGCAGGTGCAGCAAGAGATGCTGCTCTTGAATGCCCGCCTGTCGCAGCAAACCGCCGCGCTGGCCCATGCCAAAGACGAAGCCGAGGCGGCGAGCCGGGCTAAATCTGATTTTCTAGCCACCATCAGCCATGAAATTCGCACTCCGCTGAATGGGGTGCTGGGCTTTGCCCAGCTGCTGGCCGATACCCGGCTGGATAAAGAGCAAGCCGAATATGTTAGCAATATCCGCAAGTCGGGTGATTCGCTGGCTTTGTTGGTGAATGATCTGCTGGATTATTCCAAGATCGAAGCTGGCAAATTCGAGCTGAAACAGGATTTTTTCAATCTGCAGGAAGTGCTGGAAGACTCCTGCAGTATGCTGGCTTCGCGAGCGGTCGAGCGGCGGCTAGAGTTGGTGCTGGATATCGCGCCCGTGTTTCCGGTGCGCTTTTATGGCGATGGCTTGCGGCTCAAACAGGTGATGACCAATCTGGTGGCCAATGCGCTTAAATTTACCGAGCGCGGCGGAGTGTATGTTAGCGCGCAAACCCAAGGTGGCATGATTGAGCTGGCGGTGCGCGATACCGGTATTGGCGTGAGCAAAGCGCAGCAGGCATTGCTGTTCCAGCGCTTTTATCAGGCCGATTCGGGCTCGACGCGGCGCTACGGCGGCACGGGGCTGGGGCTGGCCATTTGCAAGCTTTTGATCGAATTAATGGGCGGTAGCATTAGCGTGGAATCCGAGCTGGGGCAGGGCGCCTGTTTTACCGTGCGCCTACCGCTGGGTGCGGATGACACAGTGCGGCCACGCATTTTGCCCACGCTGGCCTCGCTGGCTGGCCGGCCGGTGGTGCTGTGCGGACAGCTGGATTGGTCGCTGGGCTGGATACGCCGTTTGTTGATTGCCTCTGAGGTGCAATTACAGGCTCCGGGCGCGGCCAGCGAGCACGCCTTATGGCTGGTGGATGAAGCGCCCAAGGGCGATGCCTGCGGCCATACGCCACCACTGGGGGCGAGCATTCTCACGCTGGGCTGGCAAGCACCGAGTAATGCGCATTTGCGGCATGGCTTTATTGCCAAGCCGGCGCTAAATGAAGTGGGCCTGATTCGCAGCCTGAAAAAACTACTCGAAACCCAGCCCGCCTTGCCCAGCGCGCCTAATCCGGTACGCCAGTATCACGGGCATATTCTGGTGGCCGAAGACAACCCGATGAATCAACGTGTGGTGAGCGCCTTTTTGCGCAAGCTGGGCTGCACGGTGAAAATCGCCCATAGCGGCAAAGATGCGGTGGACATGCTCAGCCGCGAGCGTTTTGATCTGGTGCTGATGGATTGGCAAATGCCGGAAATGGATGGCATTGAGGCCACGCGTATTTTGCGCAGCCAAGCGCAGTTTCGCCATCTGCCGATCATTGCCCTGACCGCCAATGCCTTTGAAAGCAGCGAGCAGCAGTGTCTGGCCGCTGGCATGGATGGCTTTTTGGCCAAGCCGCTGGAGTTTGCCCGCCTGCAAGACATGCTCTCGTACTACCTGCCCGAGCAGGAAGACGAATACCCGCTGCCGGTCATCGCCAGCGCACTGGATTAAAGCGCAAGGCTGGATTAGGGAAAACCCGCAGGGCAGCCGCGGGGCGAGCTGTTATCCTCTCTGTTTTAGCTGGCCGTATTACGCATGAATTCCAAACTTGCCGGGCATCTGCTGGTGCTGTTCTGTGTGTTGGTCTGGGGCGTGACTTTTGTCTCGACCAAGGTCTTGCTGGGCGTACGCAGCCCGGTTGAGATTGCCTTTGATCGCTTTGTCTTGGCCTTTCTGGTCTTGTGTGTGCTGCACCCCCGCTTTGCCTGGCAGGCGCCGCGTGAAGAGCTGCGCTTTTTCGGGCTGGGCCTGTGTGGCGTGACGCTGTATTTCCTGTTTGAAAACTTTGCCCTGCAATACACGCAGGCTTCGAATGTGGGCCTGCTGGTGTCTTCCGCACCGCTACTCACTGCGATTTTTGCCCATTACATCACCCACGAACAAAAACTGAGCCGGCAGTTTGTGCTGGGCTCGCTCCTGGCGCTGCTGGGCGTCGCTGTGGTGATGTTTAACGGCAGCGTCGTGCTCAAACTCAACCCGCTGGGCGACTTGCTGGCGCTGCTGGCGGGCGCGGCCTGGGCCTTGTATTGCCTGCAATTGCGCAAAATGGGTGACAAATACGGTTATCTGTATTTAACCCGGCAAGTATTTTTCTATGGTTTGCTTACCATGCTGCCGGCGTTGTATTTCACGCACTATCGGCTCGATCTGGGGCTGTGGCTGAGCGCTTCGGCCGGCAATATGCTGTTTCTGGGCGTGGTGGCATCGGCGGTTTGTTATGTGGCCTGGAATAAGGCCGTGAACCTGATTGGCTCGGTGAAGGCCAGCAATTACATCTACCTGATTCCGGTGGTGACCTTGATCACCGCCGTGTTGGCGCTGGGCGAGCGGCTCACCCTGATTGGCCTGACCGGTGCGGCGTTTATCCTCTGTGGGGTATATTACGCTGAGCATGGTTTTAAATTGCCTAGTGGGCAATAGGAGTGGGGGGTATATGCAGCTTATTTTGGTGACTGGCGCCCAGAAAAGCGGCAAAAGCCGCTATGCCGAACAACGCGCGCTGGCGCTGGCTGCGCAGCCGGGCTATCTGGCCACCGCGCGGGTGTGGGATGAGGATTTTGCCGAGCGCATCCGCCGCCATCAGGCTGAGCGCGATGCGTGCTGGGTGAATCTGGAGCAAGACGTTGACCTGGCCGCGCACGGTTTTGGCGGGGAAGTGCTGGTGCTCGATTGCATTACCCTGTGGCTGACCAATCTGTTTACTGATAGCCAATACGAGCGTGAGGCCACGCTGGCCACCGCCAAACAACGCTGGCAGGCGTTTACCGCGGTAAGTCCGCCGACGGTGATCGCGGTGGGCAATGAGCTGGGCTGGAGCCTGCATGCCGAAACCCAGATGGGCCGGCATTTTGTCGATCTGCATGGCAGCTTTATGCAGCACATCGCCGCGCAGGCGACTGAAGTGGTGCTGATGGTGGCGGGCTTGCCGCTGACAGTGAAAGCGCCCGTAGCTTGATTCTTGTGCCGTTTGCAGCAAATAAAAAGCCGCGCAATGCGCGGCTTTTTATTGCGTGCTGAAGATTAAGCCTTGGCTTTGCCCAGCCAGTTATAAATCAGCCCCGCAACCGCCGCACCGGCCAGTGGCGCCAGCCAGAAGACCCACACCTGCTGCAGCGCAGCCGTATTGGCAAACAAGGCCACCGCCAGACTCCGCGCTGGGTTTACCGAGGTATTGCTGACCGGAATCGAGATTAGGTGAATCAGCGTCAGCCCCAGGCCGATCGCGATTGGCGCCAGCCCAGCCGGTGCGCGCTGATCGGTGCTGCCCAAGATAATCAGCATGAACATCGCGGTGAGGACTGCCTCGGCCAGCAAGACTGCGCCCAGCGCATAGCCGCCCGGCGAGAGCTCGCCAAAGCCATTGCTGGCAAAGCCACCGGCCACAAAGCCGGCTTTACCGCTGGCGATCAGATACAGCACTGCCGCGCCGGCGATCCCGCCCAGCACTTGGGCAATCCAGTAAGAGGGCAGCTCTTTGGCTGGAAAACGCCCGCCGGCCACGAGGCCAAGCGTCACGGCTGGGTTGAGGTGGCAGCCGGAAATATGCCCAATCGCATAAGCCATGGTGAGTACGGTCAGACCAAACGCCAGCGCCACACCGACAAAACCGATGCCTAATTGTGGAAATGCGGCCGCCAGCACGGCGCTACCGCAGCCGCCCAAGACGAGCCAGAAGGTGCCGATGAATTCGGCCGCGAGGCGTTGTTGTATCGAATACATGATGAACTCTCCCTATCGATGTGGTGGGTGGATACCAGCTTTGCTTGGGCTGGCAACCCGGTTAGGAGAGTTTACCTTTTTAAAGGCTTACGGTTTATGACGAATGGGGCGAAAAATCACCCCGATTTCGTGTAATAGTGGCTTGTGTCGCGGCAAGGGGCCGGTCAGACTGGGTCTGACCGGTGTGGGGGCTTAAGCGAGGATCTCGCGCAGGGCGCTTACGAGCGCCGCGCATTCTTCGGGGGTTCCAATCGAAATGCGCAGGAATTGCTCGATGCGAGCCTGTTTAAAGTGGCGCACGATAATGGCGCGTTCGCGCAGGGCGGCGGCCAAGGTGGCGGCATCGTGGCCTGGGTGGCGGGCAAACACGAAATTGGCACTGGAAGGCAGCACTTCAAAACCCAGCTCATGCAGTTGCGTTGTGAGGGTATCGCGGCTGGCGTTAATCGCTGCGCAGGTTTGCGCGAAATACCCCTCATCTTCAAATGCGGCTACCGCGCCGGCCAGCGCCACCCGATCCAGCGGATAACTATTAAAGCTGTTTTTTACGCGTTCCAGTCCGGCGATCAAATCAGGGTGGCCGACCGCAAAGCCCACTCGCAGCCCTGCCAGCGAGCGCGATTTCGACAGCGTTTGCACCACCAGCAGATTATCGTAGCGCGCAAGCAGCCTAATGGCGCTTTCGCCGCCAAAATCCACATAGGCTTCATCCACCACCAGCACCTGGTCGGGGTAGCGCTGCAGCAGCGCTTCGATCTGCGCCAGCGGCAGCAAAATGCCGGTTGGGGCATTTGGATTAGGGAAAATAATCGCGCCGCCACCGGTGTAATCGGCCGGGTCGATGCAGAAATCCGCCGTCAGCGGCACGGTGCGAAAATCAATGCCATACAAGCCGCAATACACCGGATAAAAGCTGTAGGTGATGTCCGGAAACAGAAGCGGGCGCTCGTGTTTCAGCAGCGCCTGAAAGGTGTGCGCCAGCACTTCATCCGAGCTATTACCAACAAATACCTGCTGGCGGCTCAGGCCGTGATAATGAGCAATCGCGTCTTTGAGCACATCGCCATTCGGATCCGGATACAGCCGCAGCGTGTCGGCCACGGCCGCTTGCATGGCGGCGATGGCTTTGGGCGAGGGGCCGTAGGGATTTTCATTGGTGTTGAGCTTGATCAGGTTGGTGATCTTCGGCTGCTCGCCCGGGGTGTAGGGGGTGAGCGTGTGAACGACGGGACTCCAGAAACGGCTCATGACAGGCTCTTGTTTGGCAAGGACAAAAGCCGATTCTACCAAGTGGCTTGCCCTTTGCGCGCAAGCTTGGGTAAAAAAAGCCCGCGGGATTGGCCGCTTGGCGGGTGTGGCTTGTCAGGCGATTGCATAGCCCCGACACTCCGATTAGTGTTTAGTGATAAATAAAGACACATAAACAATGACGCAGCTTTTGGCGCCGGATGGAGGCAAAGCCATTTTATGACGATTAGTATGCGCGCTCTGGCGGCCGCGGTTGGTGTTTCGGTTGGCACCGTGTCGCGGGCGCTTAAGCATCAGGGTGGGGTTTCGCCCGAAACCCGGCAGCGGGTCTTTCAACAGGCCGCCGCGCTGGGCTACGACCTAGGGCGGCTAGAGCCGGCGCCGCTGCGCAAAGTATTGTTTCTGCTGCATAGTCAGCACACCCGTTCAAGCGCGGTGCCGTTTTATTCGGCCGTCGAGCAAGGCGCGCGTGATGTATGTACCCCTATGGGTATTGAGCTGCAACCCTTTGCTGTTAAGCCTTCTAGCTCAATACGTCGGCAATTATTACTACAAGAGGCCGATGCGATTCTGGCCGTGGGTTTTCTGGAGCCGGAAACGCTGGCCATCGCGCAGGCGCTGGGCAAGCCGATGACACTGATCGACAGCAGCGCGCCGGGGCTGCCGAGTGTGAACCCGGACAATCTTGCGGGCACGCAGGCGCTGACGGCGCAATTACTCGCGCAGGGCTATCAGCGCATTGCATTTTTGTGTGGCTCGCTGGCGCATTATTCGATTCGTTTACGCGAGCGCGGCTATCGGCAGGCGTTATTTAATGCCGGGCGTTTGGCTGATCCGGCGCTGGAGAGGCTGATTCCGCCCGGGCTAGACCTCGCGGCTGGGGTGCAACATGTATTGCGGCAATGGCTGGCGGGCATCAATCCGCCCGATGCCATCATCGCCTACAACGACGCCTGCGCGCTGGAAGTGCTGCGCCAGCTGCGCAGCCACGGTATTCGCGTGCCCCAGCAAATCGCCGTGGCTGGCTTTGACAATATCCCCAGCGCCGCCGATGCCGGCCTGACCACTGTCGCGGTGGATCAGGCGGCGCTCGGTATTTCCGGGATGCGGCAATTACTGGAGCTCGCCCGCCACCAAGCAACGCGCGACAGTTTGCACGCGGTACGCGTGTTGCAGCGCGCGAGTACAAGCCGCTAGTAAAAGCACCGCGGCTGGCTAGGGGCGGGGCAAGGACTGCATCAGTGGCTCGACCTTGATCGAAAATGCTTAGTCAAATCGCTCGTCTAGGCCTTTTTTAGTAAGGAATGTACTTCGGTACAGTCGTATATTTTTCCGCCCCCCCCTATATTCCTTGGCTGGTAATCTAATCTCAGGAATTTGGTCATGGCGAGTGTTGCAGCTCAGGGCGTTAAATCAGCAGCGAAATCCATTGTTTTGGTTGATGGTGTTGCATTTGTGCGGGATGCCAGTGGTAAAGAAACCCCGCTGCAAGTCGGCCAGCCACTGCAAGAAGGGCAGGTGATTTTTACCTCTGCAACTGGCCATGCCACCTTACTGTTGCCCAATGGTCAGGTCGTTGAGCTGGCCGCCGGCCGCGATATGTTGATCGATGGAGATCTAAGCGGCGGCGCGACAACCGACGTGACCGAGGCGCGTGTGGCTCAGGCCGAAACGAGTGCCGATCAGATCATTACTGCGCTTAATCAGGGCAAAGATCTTTCAGATGAACTTGAAGCCACTGCCGCGGGCTTGAATGGTGCCGGTGCAGAGGGCGAAGGCGCTGGATTCGTTCGTTTGCTCCGTATCGCCGAAAACGTATCGCCAGTCAGCTTTAATTTTGGTGCAAACGGCGCGGCTCCTGACTTGACCGTGCCAGAATACGCAACGCTCCCGCAGCCGGAACCCGAGATTGTTTTGCCACCAGAGCCACCGGTTGAAACACCCTCGATCACCATTGGTAATCCAGGCGCTGCCGCCGGCAACACCAACGACATCACTGTCGCCGAAGGCAAAGACGCCGTCTTCGCCGTTCACGTTGAAAAAGCCGCCGCCGGCAGCACCCTGACACTGACCCTGGCCGACGGCACTGCACTGAGCCCAAGCGACTACAGCAAAGGCCAATACAGCTACAGCCTGGATGGCGGTAAAACCTGGACCGTGTACACCGGCGCGATTGCGCTGACTGCCGGCACCAATGACGTTCTGGTGAAAACCACCACCGTTGCCGATGGCGTGAACGAAAACGACGAGAAATTCTCGT